>JABCYT010000765.1 GCA_013290035.1 Alphaproteobacteria bacterium | reverse complement strand
CGCGCTCTGCATCATGTGGAAGGCGCGCGCCGTGCAATGGCAGAACGCCGGCATCAACATCGAGACGGTGGCGCCCAAGGAAGGCGTGCCGATGTACGTCTCGGGCTTCGGCATGCCGAAGAACGCACCCAACAAGGCCGGCGCCTATGCCTATCTCGACGCCATGATGGAGGCCTCGGCACAGGAAGGCTTCGCCGTCGACATGGGCTATAACCCCACCGTTACAACCGCCCAGGTGCCGCCCGATGTGCAGAAGCGCATCGGCTTCACCGACGAGGAAAAGAAGCGCCTGGTCGATCTCGACTATGCCTACATGGCCAAGAACGACGCCGCGTTCCAGGACTGGTGGAACAAGTCGTTCAAGGGCTGACCTCCGGCGGATGACCGACACCGCCCTCGTCCATGGCCCCGTCGCGGAGAAGCGGCGGGGCGACGGCCTCACGGCGGCGGCGCTGATCACGCCGGCGACGATTTTCGTCGCCCTCTGCCTGCTGGCGCCGCTGGCCATCCTGTTCCGCTACAGCCTGAATGAGTTCATCCCGACCAAGAAGATGATGGTCGAGGCGGTGACGGCGGCGAACTACGTGAAGTTCTTCACCGACCCCTACTACACCTCGATCCTGTTCACGACGGTGCGCATCGCCGTGCTGGTGACTCTCGTCTGCCTGATCGTGGGCTTCCCCCTGGCCTATGTCGTCGCCCGCACCCAGAGCCGCTGGAAGCACCTGCTGATCATTTCGATCGTGCTGCCGCTGTTCGTCGGCAACTCGGTGCGCGCGGCCGGCTGGATGGTGGTGTTCGGCAACAAGGGTTTCCTCAATGCCAGCCTGATGGGGCTGGGCCTGATCGACAGGCCGATCGAGATCATGTTCACCGAGAACGCGGTGATCATCGGCATCATCGCCGTCAACCTGCCCTTCATGGTGCTCTCCCTGCAGAGTGTGATCGAGGGCATCGACCGTGCCGTCGAGGAAGCGGCCTTCAGCCTGGGCGCCCCGCCCGCCACCATGTTCCGCCGCGTGCTGTGGCCATTGGCGCTGCCCGGCATCCTGGCCGGCACGATCCTGACCTTCATCCTGGCGATGAACGCCTACGCCACGCCCTTCCTGCTGGGCGGGCCGCTGTTCAAGATGATGGCGCCGCTGGTCTACAACCAGTTCACCCAGCAGACCAACTGGCCGTTCGGCGGGGCCATCGCCTTCATCCTGATGACGGTGACGCTTGCCCTCACGGTCGCCGCCAACCTCATCATCCAGCATCGCAGCCAACGGTGAGGCGAGGGGTTTCGCGCCGGCCTGCCGCGGCATAGGCTGGCGGACATGGCCGAAGAAACCCGATTGCGCCGCTTCGCCGTCCTGATCGACGCCGACAACACCTCGCCGCGCATCGCCGCCGGGCTTTTCGAGGAGATCGCCAAGTTCGGCGAGGCCAGCGTCCGGCGCATCTATGGCGACTTCTCGAGCCCGCGCATGAAGTCGTGGGCGGACATCCTGCAAAAGTACGCGATCGATCCCTATCAGCAATTCGCCTACACGACCGGCAAGAACGCCTCCGACATCGCCCTCGTGATCGACGCCATGGATCTGCTGCACAGCCGGCGGTTCGACGGCTTCTGCCTGGTCTCTTCCGACAGCGACTTCACCCGCCTGGCGTCGCGTCTTCGCGAAGAAGGCGCCGATGTCTACGGCTTCGGCGCGCAGAAGACCCCGGAGAGCTTCCGCCAGGCCTGCCGGCGCTTTGTCTACATCGAGAACCTGCTGCCGGAGGCCGAGGTGTCGACGCCCGAAGAAGGTTCTTCCAGGGCTCGCCAGCCGGCCAGCGCGGCCATCCCCATCCTGACCAAGGCAATCGCGCAGATGGAGACGGAGGATGGCTGGGTAGGCTTGGGCGTGGTGGGACAACGCCTGGCCAACATCGCCTCCGACTTCGACCCGCGCACCTATGGCTTTCGCAAGCTGAGCGACCTGGTCCGCCAGACCGGCGCGTTCGAGATGGATCAGCCGGAAGGCCGCGCGGTGCGCATCCGGGCAAAGCCTGCACATCCATCCCGCTCCCGTCCTGTTCAGCCTGCGGCACCGAGGCGTACCTCGAAATAGCCGCGATTGCTGTTGCACTGCATTCGTCAGCTGGGGCGCTTAGCGTCGTTGCTTTTGTCGCTGCCCGCCTCTAAAGGCGAGGGCCCGGCACGGCCCAACCGCTGCCTTTGGACAGGAAAGCCCCCTCGCTTGGAAAACGGTCGAGACCCCGCGGCTCCCGCCGCGGCCGTGACGAACGCTCGTGCCTGGACGCAGGTTCTTGCGCGCTACCGGCAGCCCAGCACTGGCCGCGGTATTGTCGAGATCGCCATCACCGTCGTGCCGCTGGCAGCCCTTTGGGTGCTGGCCTGGGCGACGCTCGACATCGGCTATTGGCTCGCCTTGCCGCTGGCCATCGCCGCCGCCTGTTTCCTCGTGCGCCTCTTCGCCATCCAGCACGATTGCGGCCATGGCTCGTTCTTCCGCCATCGGCTCGCCAACGACTGGTTCGGCCGGATCGCCGGCGTACTGACCTTCACGCCCTACGCCGTCTGGCGCCATGCGCACGCCACCCATCACGCCAGCACCGGCAATCTCGACCGCCGCGGCCTGGGCGATGTCGAGACGCTCACCGTGCAGGAATACCGCGCGCGCTCCTTCTGGGGACGGCTGCGCTATCGCC
>JABCYT010000764.1 GCA_013290035.1 Alphaproteobacteria bacterium | reverse complement strand
CGTTCCACAGCGCGAAGCACGCCTCCAGAACCTCGTCGGCGCGGTCGTAGCGCAGCTCGCGCGGCGGCAGCTCGTCGAGGCCGGCATTCCTGGCTTCGAGATCGGTCGCCGAGGTCACGACGTTCCACGCCACGCGGCCCTTGCTCATGACGTCGAGCGAGGCGAGCCAGCGCGCCAGGTGATAGGCCGTGTGGAAACTGGTCGAGAGCGTGGCGCCGAGGCCGAGATGGCGCGTCGCCGCCGCCATCACCGGCAGCACCACCGTGGGATCGAGGAAGCTGATCTGCCCGCCGCGCCGGAGGTAGGCGTCGTAGCTGCCGTCGTGGATGTCGTAGAGGCCGAACAGATCGGCGAAGAAGCAGCCGTCGAACTTCGCCGATTCGAGAAGGCGCGCGATGTACTCGTAGCGGCTGGGCTCCAGGATGTCGTCGAGCGTCGATTCGGGATGCCGCCAGCCGCCGGTATGCTGAGCCGTCGGCCCGGTCTTCAGATAGGCGATCAGATGCATCTGACGTTTGGTCATCAGCCTCATTATGACCAGCAAAATAACGGCTTTGCAGCAGTTTCTGCGCGTGTACGAACGATATTGGTGGATTTATGCCGGCACGGGCCGCGCCGCGCCGCCGGCTCAATAGGTCGCGAAGATTCGCGCGATCTCCGCCGGATCGAAGGTCCGGGTCAGGGCCAGCGCCAACAGCAGCCGCGCCTTCTGCGGATTGAGGTTGTCGGCCGCGAGCACGCCGGCGTCGGCCAGCTTCTGGCTCCTGTGGATGCGCCCCGAACCGGCGCGCGACGACTGCACGACCACGATGCCCTGGCGCACCGCCTCGGTCATCGCCGCGAGGTCGGCGGCCGGCGGCATGCCGGGCGCGAAGCCGGCCGACACGAGTCCCTTCGCCCCGGCCGCGATGAAGGCGCGCATCGCGCTGCCGTCGGAACCGGCATAGGCATAGGCGATGTCGACCCTCGGCAGGGCGTCGAGCCGCGCGATGTCGAACTCGGTGTCTGGCATGTGGCGCCGCTCGGGCCGGCGGTAGTAGGCGATGCGGTCGGCGTCGGCGTGGCCCAGGATGCCGAAGTCGGGCGTGCGGAAGGTCTGCATGCGCCAGTTCGAGGTCTTGGTGACCTCGCGCGCCGCCTGGATCTCGTCGTTCAGCAGCACCAGCACGCCGCGGCCGCGACTGTCGGGGCTGGCCGCCGCGCGCACGCCGTTCAAAAGATTGATCGCGGCATCGGTCGACAGGCCCGAGGCCGGCCGCTGCGAACCGATCATGACCACGGGGACCGCCACCTTGAGCACCAGGTTCAGGAACCAGGCGGTTTCCTCGAGCGTCGCCGTGCCATGGCCGATGACGATGCCGGCGAGATCCGGATGATCGGCCACCAGGCGGTGGCACAGCGCCGCCAGCTCCCGCCATTCCGGGAAGTAGATCTCGGGACTCGGCACGTTCTTGAAATCGACGGGGATCACCTCGGCGATCTCGTTGACCACCGGAAAGCGGGCGACGATCTGGCCGGCATGCATGCGGTTGTTGTGAACGCCGTAGTCCTGCAGCTCGAGCGGATGGACGCCCAGCGAGGAGATGGTGCCGCCGGTGCCGATGAAGGCCACCTTGGGCCGGTTTGCGCTGCTCACGGGATACTCCTCGAGGACGGGTCGTGCAGGAGATGCAGCAACTCCTGTGCCACGACTTGGTCGAAGAGCATTGCTCAGAGGCCCAGCCGATAGACCCGCGACGCCGTGCCGTGGAACAGGCTGGCCTTCTCACTCGCACTCGCACCCTGGGCCAGTCGCTTGCAGGCGTTCCAGAACACGCCGTAACCGTACGACCCCTTGTCGACCGGGAAATTGCTTTCGAACATGGCGCGCTCCGCACCGAATGCCGTGATACAGGTCTCGATGTAGGGCCGCCATAAAGCGGCGAGCTGCTCCGAGCTCGGCGGCAGCGCGCCTTCGTGCACATCGAAGCCCAGCAGCCGCATGCCGAGACCGCCCAGTTTCACGTGCACGTTGGGACATGACGCCAGCGCGCGGATGTCGGCGCTCCAGCCGGCGAACACCGCGTCGCGCTTGCCCTTGTAGCGGCCCAGCCCGATCGGGCCGCCGACATGGTTGAGCACGATCGGTGTCGCCGGATAGGCGCGCGCCAGATCGAGCAGGTCGCCGAGTTGCGGGTGGTACATGAAGGCATCGAAGCTGAGGCCGAGCGGCGCCAGCTGCGCGAAACCTTCGCGCACGCGGCGGTCGAGCAGCAGCTTCTCCGGCCGGCCGGCCACGGCGCCCCATTGGGCCTGGTCCGGATCGCTGGCCGAGATGAAACGGATGCCGCGGAAGCGGCCGCCGCGGCCGCCGCCCGAGACGACCATCGCTTCCAAGACGTCGCGCACGCGCCCGCCCAGGGCGAGGTCGGCGTGTCCGATGATGCCGGCGCAGATGCGCGGCTTGCCGTAAGCGCCGCTGGCGCTCATCGCCGCGACGCCGTTGGCGAACTCGATCTCGCCGACCGGGCGCATCTCGGCCGGCCCGTCGGCGCGATACATCGAGAGCCATTCCAGATACACGGTGGCGACGACATTGTGTCCGCCGCCGGCGATGTCAGCCAGCAGGTCCGGCAGCAGGTAGCGCCCGCTTTCCGGCCGATCGATCAAGTGATGGTGCGGATCGACGATCGGCAGGTCGGGCTCGAGGGCGGGCTC
>JABCYT010000763.1 GCA_013290035.1 Alphaproteobacteria bacterium | reverse complement strand
ACTCGGTGCCCTTGCCGTCGATCACCAGCTGCGGCGCCTTGCGGCCGCGCACGTCGTCGACGAAGCCCGCGAGCTTGCTGCCGACCGGCACGCGCAGCAGCTTGTCGTGCTCGGCCATGTCGAGATAGATCGGCGGCTTGCCGGTATAGGCCGGCGGCGCGATCCACAGATTGGCGACCACCGGCGGCGGCGGCGGGAAGGCCGGCGTGAAGGCGGCGACCATGCGATCGTTGCGCCAGCCGCCGGCGATGGCGAGCGCCACGATCAGGGCCAGGATGGGCACGAAGCGCAGCGCCCAGGTGTCGAGGACGGCCAGGCCAGGACGCGCGGGCTTGTTGGACAGCCCGGCCAGACGCGCCGCCTCACGGCGGCGATGGGTCTCCCAGAGGGCGGTCGCCATCGAGTCGTTTTCGCCCGCGGCCAGGCGGTCCTGCACGGCGACCAGCGGCCGGTGCGGCACCCCGCTGTCGCGTTCGAGGCGGCGGATCGCGGCGTCGCGCGTGGGCCAGGCAAAATCGCGCAGCCGCCACCAGCCGAGCCCGCCAAAAGCGAGCGCCAGGACAGCCAGCACGGCGGTATGGACCCACGGATCGAGGCCGGCAAAAAGCTCGAGATGGGCGGCGGCGATGAACAGGGCGACGAAAGCCAGCAGCGGCATCAGCCGAGGCCACAGGCTCTCCCAGGCCAACGCTGCCCACGCCAAACCGACTTTGCGGCCCAATCCAGGGGCCCGGATCTCGGTGGTCTGGCTGGCGTCCATCGCCTTCCTTTCAACTGACTCTTGGCAACTAACTCTTTGACGCTACGACTTTATCGGCTCCATCCAAGGCGGAAACCGCTCGGCGGAGATCATCTCGTCGATCGTCAGCCTCGGTCGGGTGACCGCAAATCGCGTGCCATCGACCATCACCTCAGGCACCAGGGGCCGGCTGTTGTAGGCCGAAGCCATGACCGCCCCATAAGCACCAGCCGAGCGTATCATGATGAGGTCTCCGGCAGCCAGCGGGGCCAGATCACGGTTCTGTGCCAGATAGTCGCCTGATTCGCAGATCGGCCCGACAATGTCACAGTGGATCGTGGCGGTATCTTGGCGCTCACGAACCGGCAGGATGTCATGCCACGCCTCATACAAGGTCGGCCGGATAAGATCGTTCATGGCGGCATCAACAATCACGAAAGTCTTGGAAACACCGGGCTTCACCAGGATCACCTCGCTCACCAGCACGCCCGCCTCCCCGACCAGGCGGCGGCCGGGCTCGAAGGTCAGCTCGCAGCCCAGGCCCGCCGTTTCCTTGGCGACCACGGCCATGAAATCGGCGATCGAGGGCGGCTGCTCGTCGGCATAAACGATCCCCAGGCCACCACCGATATCGAAGCGGTCGATCGTATGGCCGTCGGCGCGCAGCTGGCCGATCAGCGCGCGTACCCGCGCGATGGCGCTACGGTAGGGCGCGAGCGAGGTGAGCTGCGAGCCGATATGCATGGCCACGCCCACCACCCTGAGATTGGGCAAGCGGCTCGCCAGGGCAAAGGCTTCGCGCGCGAGATCGATGTCGATCCCGAACTTGTTCTCCTTGCGGCCGGTAGTGATCTTGGCGTGCGTCCCGGCGTCGACGTCGGGATTCACCCGGATGGTGATATCGGCCGTGACGCCCAGCTGGGTGGCAACGGCGTTCAGGGTTTCGAGCTCGGCCGAGCTCTCGACATTGATCTGGCCGACGCCCGCCTGCAGGGCGGCCATCAGCTCCGATGCTTTCTTGCCGACGCCCGAATAGATGATGCGCTTGGCCGGGATGCCGGCGGCCAGCGCGCGGCGCATCTCGCCCGCCGAGACAATGTCGGCGCCCGCGCCCAGCTCGCCGAACAGGCGGATGACCGCGAGGTTGCTGTTGGCCTTCATGGCGTAGCAGACGCTGGCGTTCATGCCTTTGATGCCGTCGGCAAACTCCTTCCAGGCGGCGCGCAGGGCGGCTGCCGAATAGCAGTAGAAAGGCGTGCCGACCTGGGCGGCGATGGTGGCGAGCGCCACCCCCTCGGCATGCATCTCGCCGTTCTTGTAGGCAAAGAAGCTCATCGGCTGCGTCCCAGGAAGCGGCGGCGCGCCTCCTTCACGGCGCGCACGACATTGGCCGGCGCCGTGCCGCCCAGGCTCTTGCGCGCGGCAACCGACGCCTCGACCGTCAGCACGCGATAGACACTGCGGTCGATGCGTGGCTCGACCGCCTGCATCTCCTTGAGCGACAGCTTGTCGAGATCGATGCCCTTGTCGGCGGCGATGCCGACCAGCCGGCCGGTGACGTGATGGGCCTCGCGGAACGGCAGGCCGATCTTGCGCACCAGCCAGTCGGCAAGGTCGGTCGCCACCGAATAGTCCGCCGACGCCACGGCGCGCATGCGCTCGGGATTGGCTTTCAGGTCACGCACCATGCCCGTCATCGCCGCAATGCCCAGCTCCAGGGAGTCAGCAGCATCGAACAGCGGCTCCTTGTCTTCCTGCATGTCCTTGCCGTAGGTGAGCGGCAGGCCCTTCAGGATGGTGCAGAGCGCTACGAAGGCACCGACGATGCGGCCGACCTTGGCGCGCGTCAGCTCGGCGGCATCGGGATTGCGCTTCTGCGGCATGATCGAGCTGCCGGTGGTAAAGGCGTCGGACAGCGCGATGAAGCGGAACGGCGCCGAGCACCAGATCACGATCTCCTCCG
>JABCYT010000762.1 GCA_013290035.1 Alphaproteobacteria bacterium | reverse complement strand
GCCGCGATCAACACCTTCATCGATTCCGGCTATGACGCCATCGTCGTCAATGCGCAGAATCCGAAGGCGTTCGGTCCGGTGATCAAGCGCGCCAAGGATGCCGGCGTGATCCTGGTGGCCTTCGACAACATTCTCGATACCGAAGACGCCATCAATGTCGACGTCGACCAGAAGGGCCTGGGCGTGCTGTGGGCCAACTGGCTGATCAAGCACATCCCCAACGGCGGCAAGATCCTTGAAGTGCGCGGCGTGGCCGGCACCTCGGTCGATACCGACCGCCACAACGGCATCCATGAGACGCTCGATGCCTCGGGCAAGAAGTGGGACGTGGTTGAAGTGGTGGGCAAGTGGGACGATCCAACCGCGCAGAAGGCGACGGCGGACGCGATCGCCGTGCAGAAGCATTTCGACGGCTTCACCGCCCAGGGCGGCGACACGGGCGTGGTCCAGGCCATGATCGATGCCGGCCATCCCTTCGTTCCCTTCGGCGGCGAGACGGAGAACGGCTTCCGCAAGTTCTGCGGCGCGCATTCGAAGGACGGCCTCGTCTGCTCCTCCGCCGGTACCGGCCCGGCGCAGGTCGCGGTCGCCATCAAGACGGCGCTCGACGCCCTGCAGGGCAAGGTCGTGCCGCAGTCCGTCAAGCTGCCGCTCGCCATCGTGGAAGATCCCGACTTCAAGGACGGCGTGAACTACTACGCCGACCAGTCGGACAACTTCTTCGTCGGCAATGCCTTCCCGACCTGCGGCATCAACTTCACCGCACAGGAAATCATGGGGCAAACCCAGTCCAACCAGTAGTATCGTCCGGACTGGAAGCTCTGGCGCCGGGGGCCCGTCCCCCGGCGCCAATACTGTGAGGGGGAGGATGGACGAGGCCGTTCCGATCTTCCGCATGGAAGGCATGAGCAAGCGCTATGGCGGCGTCCAGGCGCTGGAGCAGGCTGCGCTCACCGTCAATGCTGGCCGCGTCCACGCCGTGCTGGGCGAGAACGGCGCCGGTAAATCGACCCTCATCAAGATCATGGCCGGCGTGGTGACCCCCGATCAGGGAAAGATGACCCTGGAGGGCCGCGAGGTCAGTTTTGCCGATCCCGCCGCGGCCGTGGCCGCCGGCGTGGTCTCCGTCTTTCAGGAATTGTCGCTGATCCCCGATCTGCCCGTCACCGACAACATCGTCATCAGCAACCCGCCCCGGCGCTTCGGCATGATCGACCGCAAGGCGCAGCGGCGCATCGCAGAACAGGCGCTGGCGCGCGCCGGCGGCGAGGATATTCACCCTCTGACGCCGGTGCGCGACCTGCCGCTCTCGCGCCGGCAGATCGTCGAGATCGCCAAGGCGCTGGCGCGCAATCCCCGGATCCTGATCCTGGACGAGGCGACGTCGGCGCTGACCGCCGCCGACGTGACCAAGGTCTTCGCGGTGCTGAAGCGGCTGCGGGCCGAGGGCCTTGCCCTGCTGTTCATTTCGCACCGCATGCATGAGATCGCCGAGATCGCCGATGAATGCACCGTGTTTCGCAACGGTAGCAACGTGGCGACATACAAGGCCGGCACGAAGAGCGACAGCGAAGTCGTCGAGATGATGATCGGCCGCCAATACAGCCATGTCTTCCCGCCGAAGCCCGAGGCCAGGGCCAGCGACAAGCCGCCGGTGCTGGAGGTGCGCAACCTCTCCTGGGCCCAGCGGCTGAACGATATCTCGCTGACGGCCAGGGCAGGCGAGGTGGTGGGCCTGGGCGGTCTCGATGGCCAGGGCCAGCGCGAGCTGCTGCTGGCGCTGTTCGGCGTGCTCAAGGGCGTGTCCGGCCAGATTCTGGTGGATGGCGAGCAGGCCGCAATCGTCAAGCCGCGGCACGCGAAATCGAAGAAGATTGGCATGGCGCTGATTCCCGAGGACCGCAAGACCGAGGGGCTGATGCTGCCCATGTCGGTGCGCGCCAATCTCTCCTTCGCCGCGCTGGACCGACTCTCGCGTTACGGCATCGTCGATCACAATGCCGAAGGCAGGGCGGTCGAAGAGATGATCAAGCTGTTGAACATCCGCACCGACGGCCTCGACGTGCCGGTCGGCTCGCTCTCCGGCGGCAACCAGCAGAAGACCGTCATCGCCAAATGGCTGATGATGAACCCGCGCATCATCCTGCTGAACGATCCGACCCGCGGCATCGATGTGGGCACCAAGCAGGAGATCTATCAATTACTGCGCAAGCTGGCGGATTCCGGGGCAGCGATCATTTTCTATTCCACCGACTACGACGAGCTGATCGGCTGCTGCGACCGGGTGCTGGTGCTCTATGACGGTGCCATCAAGCGCACGCTGGTGGGCAGCGAGATCACCGAACGCGCGCTGGTCGCCAGCGCCCTCAATATCGCCGGCGACCAGGCTTTGGCGGCCAGCGCGGCAGGGAGCCGGGCGTGAGGGGCGCCGGCTCATGAGGGGGGATTGGCGCTATCACCTGGCCGAGCAGCGCGGCACCTTGCTGGCGGCGGCAATCTTCGTCGTCATGTTCATCATCTATGTCAGCAACCATCCGGCCGGCTTCACCGCCAATGTTGTGCAGACGGCGGCCAACAAAGGCGTGCTGCTGGCGCTGGTGGCCATGGGACAGACGGTGGTGGTGCTGACCGCCGGCATCGACCTTTCCGTGGGCATGACCTTCATCTTCACCAATTGCCTCGCCTCCTACATCGTGGCGGGATCG
>JABCYT010000761.1 GCA_013290035.1 Alphaproteobacteria bacterium | reverse complement strand
AGGCCATGGCGATCCTGGTGACCCCGGCCCAGCCCGCATGAACGCCGGGGGCGCCCTGGCCGCCGCAGCGGCACCCGCCGTCGCGCCGGTCATTGCCCTGGTCGGCAATCCCAACTGCGGCAAGACCGCGCTGTTCAACGCGCTGACCGGCAGCCGGCAGAAGGTCGCCAACTATCCGGGCGTCACGGTCGAGAAGAAGGTCGGGCGGCTCACCACGCCGGCCGGGCGTGTCCTGCAGATCGTCGACCTGCCCGGCACCTATTCGCTGCGGGCGCGCTCGCCCGACGAGGAGATCACGCGCGACGTCGTGCTGGGCCGCCTGCAGAGCGACGTCAATCCCGACCTCATCGTCTGCGTCGGCGACGCCTCCAACCTCAGGCTGGCGCTGCGTCTGGCGCTCGAACTCAAGAGGGTCGGCCGTCCGGTCATGCTGTCGCTCAACATGATGGATATCGCGCGCAAGCGCGGCGTCGAGATCGACCTCGGGCGCCTGTCGCGCGAGCTCGGCCTGCCGGTCATCCAGTCGGTCGCGGTGCGCCGCGGCGGGACCGATGCGCTTCTGGGCGAGATCGACCGGCTGCTCGAGGACCTGCCGCCGGCAGACGCCGCCGACTGGCACGCGCCCGATGCCGGCGAACTGCGCGGCGCCCAGCGCGAGGCCGACCGCATGCTGCGCGCGGCGGTCAAGAGCTCGGGCGAGCGCGACCGCGGCACCGCGGCGGTCGACGCCATACTGCTGCATCCGGTGGCGGGTCTCATCGTCCTGCTCGCCCTGCTGTTCGTCATGTTCCAGGCGGTGTTCGCCTGGGCGAGGCCCCTGATGGACGCGATCCAGGACGGCTTCGCCTGGCTCGGCACCCTGGTCGAGGCCTCGCCGTTGCCCGACCTGCTGAAAAGCTTCTTCAAGGACGGCCTCATCTCCGGCGTCGGCAGCGTGATCGTGTTCCTGCCGCAGATCGTCATCCTCTTCTTCTTCATCCTGGTGCTGGAGGATCTGGGCTACATGGCGCGCGCGGCCTTCTTGATGGACCGCATCATGGGCGGTGCCGGCCTGCACGGGCGCGCCTTCATCCCGCTGCTGTCGTCCTTCGCCTGCGCCATCCCCGGAATCATGTCGACCCGCGTGATCGACGACAAACGCGACCGGCTCACCACCATCCTGGTGGCACCCCTGATGACCTGCTCGGCGCGCATCCCGGTCTACACCCTGATCATCGGCGCCTTCATCCCCGATCGCGAGGTCTGGGGCTTCATAGGCCTGCAGGGGCTGGTGATGTTCGGCCTCTATGCCAGCGGCATCGCCGGCGCGCTGGCCGTGTCGTTCGTCATCAAGCGCCTGTTCTGGCACGGCGTTCCGGGCGAGCCTTTCATGCTCGAGCTGCCCGACTACAAGCTGCCGCGCATCAAGAGCCTGGCGATCGGCCTGTGGATGCGCGCCACGATCTTCCTCAAGCGCGCCGGTACCACCATCGCCTCCATGATGGTGCTGATCTGGTTTCTCGCCTCCTTCCCGCGACCGCCGCAAGGCGCCACCGAGCCCGCCATCAGCTACAGCCTCGCCGCCATGATCGGCTCGCTGTTGCAGCCTCTCACCGCGCCGCTCGGCTTCAACTGGCAGATCAACGTCGCGCTGATCCCCGGCATGGCGGCGCGCGAGGTCGCGGTCGGTGCGCTCGGCACGATCTACGCCATCGACGGCGGCGAGGGCGCCGCCGACAAGATCGGCCAGGCGATCGCCGGCCAATGGAGCCTGGCCACCGCGCTGGCGCTGCTCGCCTGGTATGTGTTCGCGCCGCAATGCGCCTCGACCCTCGCCGTCATCCGCCGCGAGACCGGCAGCTGGAAATGGATGTGGGTCACTTTCGGCTACATGCTGGTCCTGGCCTACGCCGCGGCATTGGTCACCAACCAGATCGCGCGCGCGCTGGGCGCGGGCTGATCTATCTGGTGGCGGCGAGGTCGTAGAGGGCGATCGAGCGGCGCGGTTCGGTTGGCCGCGAGCGCCACAGCTCGGGATCGACCGGCGTGCCGTGCGCCTGCACCCAGCGTTGGAAGTCGCCTTGGCGGCGCGTGTTGCCCAGCACGACGAAGCGCACCTCGCCCTGCTCGACCCGCTTGGCGAAGGCGTCGACGCTCAGCACCGGGTCGGTGCCGAAGAAGCCGCCGAAGGCCATCACGGGCTGGCCACTCTGGATGATGACCGGGGCGGCCAGCAGCGCATTGGGGGCGGCCAGCAGGAAAGCTGCATCGCCGCGATGTTCCTGCAGGAAGGCCCGTAATTTGGCGTCGTCGGTGAGCGCCCCGTAGGTGCGCGACAGCAGCGGGCCGCGACCGTCGTCTCGGCCGAGCCAGCGCGCCAGGCTCGACGACGGCAGCGTGAGGTTGCCCGGCGCGAACACCGCGCTCAGCGCCCACAGGGTCGGCAGGACCAGCAGGGCGACACCGCCGATGACGGCGGGCGGACGCTTGGCCCGCCACACCGCCGCCACGCTGGCAAGGAGAGCGACCACGGGGAAGCCCATCCAGGTCGCGTCCCAACCCAGCGATGCGCCGGCGATATAGCCCTGCCATAGCGCGGTGGCCGTGAGCCCGAACGCGAGATGCGCCGGCCCGCGACGCCACAGCTCGACGCAGCCAATGCCGGCCAGGGCGGCGAGCGGAGGCGCCACGGCGGCAAGATAATAGGCGTGGAAGATGCCGCCTGCAGCGCT
>JABCYT010000760.1 GCA_013290035.1 Alphaproteobacteria bacterium | reverse complement strand
AACCCCGCCGGGGCGGCGGGCAACGATTATGAGGGGTCGGACCAGGGGCGGTCCAGGCGGGCGCGAGGCCCGTTCGACGCTTCTTCCGGGTGCCGGATGGGCCCGGCCGACCTGCTGACAAGAGAGGATCAGAACGATGGGCAAGGTCATTGGCATCGACCTCGGCACGACCAATTCCTGCGTCGCCGTGATGGAAGGCAAGAACCCGAAAGTCATCGAGAATTCCGAAGGCCGCAACACCACGCCTTCGATCGTCGCCTTCACCGACGACGGCGAACGCCTCGTCGGCCAGCCGGCCAAGCGCCAGGCGGTCACCAATCCGGAACGCACTTTCTTTGCCGTCAAGCGCCTGATCGGGCGGCGTTATGACGACCCGATGGTGGAGAAGGACAAGAAGCTCGTCCCCTACAAGATCGTGCGCGCCAGCAATGGCGATGCCTGGGTCGAGGCCGACGGCAAGACCTATTCGCCGTCGCAGATTTCCGCCTTCGTGCTGCAGAAGATGAAGGAGACCGCGGAGGCCAATCTCGGCCAGAAGGTCACCCAGGCCGTGATCACCGTTCCGGCCTATTTCAACGATGCCCAGCGCCAGGCCACCAAGGATGCCGGCAAGATCGCGGGGCTCGAAGTGCTGCGCATCATCAACGAGCCGACGGCGGCGGCGCTCGCCTACGGGCTCGACAAGCAGAAGACCGGCACGATTGCGGTCTACGACCTTGGCGGCGGCACCTTCGACATTTCGATCCTCGAGATCGGCGACGGCGTGTTCGAGGTGAAATCGACGAATGGCGACACCTTCCTCGGCGGCGAGGATTTCGACATGCGCCTCGTCAACTATCTGGCCGACGAGTTCCAGAAGGAGCAGGGCATCGACTTGCGCCGCGACAAGCTCGCGCTGCAGCGCCTCAAGGAGGCCGCGGAAGCCGCGAAGATCGAGCTGTCCTCGACCACCCAAACGGAAATCAACCTGCCCTATATCACGGCCGACCAGACCGGCCCGAAGCACCTCGCCATGAAGCTCACCCGCGCCAAGTTCGAAGCGCTGGTCGACGACTTCGTCCAGAAGACGATCGAGCCGTGCCGGCTTGCCCTGAAAGACGCCGGACTGTCGGCTGGCGAGATCAATGAGGTCGTGCTCGTCGGCGGCATGACCCGCATGCCCAAGGTCCAGGAAGCGGTGAAGCAGTTCTTCGGCAAGGAGCCGCACAAGGGCGTCAATCCGGACGAGGTCGTTGCGGTCGGCGCCGCGATCCAGGCGGGCGTGCTCCAAGGCGACGTCAAGGACGTGCTGTTGCTCGATGTGACCCCGCTGTCGCTCGGCATCGAGACGCTCGGCGGCGTATTCACCCGCATCATCGACCGCAACACCACGATCCCGACCAAGAAGAGCCAGGTGTTCTCGACCGCCGAGGACCACCAGAACGCCGTGACGATTCGCGTGTTCCAGGGTGAGCGCGAAATGGCGGCCGACAACAAGCTGCTCGGCCAGTTCGACCTCGTCGGCATCCCGCCGGCACCGCGCGGCGTGCCGCAGATCGAAGTGTCGTTCGACATCGACGCCAACGGCATCGTCAACGTCCAGGCCAAGGACAAGGCGACCGGCAAGGAGCAGCAAATCCGCATCCAGGCCTCGGGCGGTCTCTCGGAATCCGAAATCCAGAAGATGGTCAAGGACGCCGAGGCCCATGCCGAGGAGGACAAGAAACGCAAGGCCGCCGTCGAGGCGAAGAACCACGCCGAAGCGCTCGTCCATTCGACCGAGAAGGCGCTCGCCGAGCATGGCGCCAAGGTCGGCGAAGGCGAACGGCGCGCGATCGAGACCGCGCTCGCCGACCTCAAGGAGGCGCTGAAGGGCGACGATGCCGACGCCATCACGGCCAAGATGAACACGCTGGCGCAGGCCTCGATGAAGCTCGGCGAAGCCCTGTATAAGCAGCAGGCCGACGCAGGCGCCCCCGGAGGCGGGGCCAGCGCGGGCGAAGGCGCCGGCGCCGGGCCCGGGGTCAAGAAGGATGACGTCGTCGATGCGGAGTTCACCGAGGTGGACGACGACAAGAAGAACAAGAAATCGGCCTGAGCCCCATTCCCCCGTGAGGGAGGAAAGGGGCCGCGACATGAAGGGTCGACATCATCGGTAAAAGCGCGCCCGAGAAATGTCACGGATCATTCCCCCGGCTCGCTTGCTCGCCCAGCACCCTTTCCCTTATCGGGAGAGGGTGTCTTGCGTCCGGTAGGGGTCGAGTCCGATGGCCAAACGCGACTATTACGAGATCCTCGGTGTCGAGCGCGCCGCGAGCGATGCCGATCTCAAGACGGCCTACCGCAAGCTCGCGATGAAATACCACCCGGACCGCAATCCGGGCGATGCCGACGCCGAGCACCGGTTCAAGGAACTCAACGAGGCCTATGAGGTCCTCAAAGACGGCGACAAGCGCTCGGCTTATGACCGCTTCGGCCATGCGGCCTTCGAGCAGGCGGCGGGCCCGCCAGGATTTGGCGCCGACTTCGCTTCGTCTTTTGCTGACATTTTCGACGATTTCTTCGGCATGGGCGGCGGCCGTCGCCGCGGCTCCGGCCGCGAGCGCGGCGCCGACCTGCGCTACAATATGGAACTGACCCTGGAGGAAGCCTATGTCGGCAAGAGCGCCCAGATCAGGATCCCGACATCGGTCGCCTGCGAGGAATGCGCGGGGACCGGCGCCAAGCCCGGCAG
>JABCYT010000759.1 GCA_013290035.1 Alphaproteobacteria bacterium | reverse complement strand
GGCCTTGCTCGCTGAGCACCGTCGCGAACAGCGTCCGTGCCGCCTCGGCCTGCGCCGGGTTCATCTCGCCTAGGGTGAGGCCCGAGCGGCTGCGCGGGATGTAATGCCAGTCCAGCCGATTGTCGGACTCGAAGGCGATCAGCGCCTTGCGGCGCTGGCCATCGTCGAGCAGGCCGAGGAAGCGGTCGGCCGCATCGGCGATGCGCTGGGCGGCGTCGACCGTCTGTGCACTGGCGTCGCCGAACGGCAGGAACGTCGCGGCGGCGAGGATGAGCCGCCGCCGCGGTGGCTCGTGATGGTGCCCGTGGTGATGCCCGTGGTGATGCCCGTGACGATGATCGTGATCGTCCGGATGCCAGCCGTCGTGCGGCATGGCACGTCCCGCTCAGCTCGAGGTGCGCGGATACTTCAGCGAGCAGCCATAGGGACGGGTCGACGAATCGGTGACCGGCTTGCCGGCCAGCACTTCGTCGAGGCCGACCCGCACATACTGCTTGGCCCTGGGGATATCGGCGATGTCGGCCGACGGGATCGAATCGATGCCGCCCTTGTAGACCAGGATGCCGTTGGCATCGATGATGTACATGTGCGGAGTCACGGTGGCGCCGTAGGCGCGTGCGATCTTGCTTTGCGGATCGAGCAGCACCGCGGCCGGCGCCGCGTCGCGGCTCTTGGTGAGCTCGTTGGCTTGTGCGGCCGTCACGTAGCCCTCCTGGCCGGTCGCCGACGACGCCGAGGTCAGCCAGACCACACCCTTGGCGGCGGCCTCGCGCTGCTGGGTCTGCATGTTCCTGGAGTTGTAGTGTTTGCGCACGTAGGGGCAGTCTTGGTTGGTCGTCTCGATCACCACGACCTTGCCCTTGAGGTCGGCCAGCGACCAGGTCTTGCCGTTGCTGTCGACGGCGGTGAAGAGCGGCGCGGGATTGCCGAGATCGGGGCTGGCGGCGAAGGACATCGCCGGCATCAGCGCGGCGGCGGCACCGCCCAGCATCAACGACCGACGGGGAACAACGATGGTCGACATGTTCGCCTCCTAACGCTTGGCCTGCTGGATCGACGCCAGTTCGGAAAGGATCAACGACTCGGTGAGCACCTGCGGCAGGATCTTCGGCCGCTCCGCGCCGGGCGCCCAGAAAAGATAGAGCGGAACGCCGGCGCGGCTCAACTCCTTCAACAAAGATGTGATCTCGGGATCGCGATTGGTCCAGTCGCCCTTGAGCTTCACGACGCCGGCCTGTTCAAAGGCGCGACGCACGGCAGGAGTCTCCAGCGCGACCCGCTCGTTCACCAGGCAGGTAATGCACCAGGCAGCGGTGAAATCGACGAACACCGGCTTGCCGGCGGCGACCGCCTGATTGAGACGCTCGCGCGAATAGTGCTCCCAGCCCTCGAAGTTCACGCCAGCCACCGGGCCGCCGGACGCCGATGCGGCGGTAGCCGGACCGTCCTCGAGCTTGAGCGCGGCGCCAAACGCCAGCAGGACGGCCGCGGCCGCGAGGCCGCGGCGCAGCCACGTGGCGAGCGAGGCGCCGCTGCCGATCCGCAGCAGCCAGATGGCGAAGGCGATCAGGATCATGCCGCCCAGCGCATAGATCACGCCGTCGGCGCCGGTCTGCTGGGTCAGCACCCAGATCATCCACACGGCGGAGGCATACATCGGGAAGGCGAGGAACTGGCGCAGCCGGTCCATCCACGGACCCGGCCGCGGCATCAGACGCTGCAGCGCCGGCGTCGTCGTGAGCACCAGATAGGGCAGCGCGAGGCCCAGCCCGAGCGCCAGCAGCACGGCAACGGTCTGCGGCGCGGGCTGGCTCAAGGCAAAACCCAGCGCCGCGGCCATGAAAGGCACGGTGCAGGGCGTGGCGACGATGACCGCCAGCACGCCGGTGAAGAACGCGCCGGTCGTGCCGCCGCGCGCCGCCAGGCCCTGTCCGACCCCGGCGAAGCGCCCGCCGATCTCGAACACGCCGGAGAGGTTCAAGCCGACGACGAAGAAAAGGTAAGCGATCAACAGCGAGAAGACCGGCGACTGGAACTGGAAGCCCCAGCTCACCTCGCCGACGCTGGCGCGGATCGCGACGACGACGGCGGCCATCGCGGCGAAAGAGACCAGCACGCCCGCGGTGTAGCCAAGGCCGTCGCGCCGCATGGCGCTCCGCTCATGGCCGGCCAGAGCCACGAAGCCGGCCGCCTTCATGGCGAGTACCGGGAAGACGCACGGCATCAGGTTCAGGATCAGGCCGCCCAGCAGGGCGAACAGCAGCGCCTGGACGAGCGAGAGCTGCTCGTTGCCTTCCGCGGCGGCGAGCGAGGAGGACGGCAGGAATGCCGGATCGAGCTTGGCCGACACGTCGAAGGCCTGCCTGATCTCGCCGTCCGCCGTCCTCTCGGTCAGCACCAAGGTGCCGGCCAGCCGCTCGGGCAGCACCGCCTTGGCGTCACCGCGCTTGAGTGGGATGCGGATGCCGTCGGCGCCGATGGTGGCGGTTTGCTTCGCCATGCTGGCGATCGGCCCCCATTCGGCCGGAAAGAAGTAGACGTCGCGCACCATGTCGGGCTTCAGGCCTTTGGCCTCGACGATCAGGGTCGGATCGCCGGACTTGGCCACGCCGTAGCGCACGGGCCACGGGCTTTCGGTGGGCACGCTCTGGCGCGCCTTGTCGAAGATGGCGCGCGTGGCGGGCGCCGCCGGGCTCGCGGCGGCCGCGATCGGC
>JABCYT010000758.1 GCA_013290035.1 Alphaproteobacteria bacterium | reverse complement strand
AAAAGCCTTCTGCGCCTCGCTGGCATGCGCCACAAGCTCATGGGCGAACTCCCACGCCTCCTTTTCGGTCGGCCGGCAGACGACCTGCAGGCGCATGCCGAAGCCGATGTCGTCGGCACGCCCGTGGCGGGCGGCCATGCCGCGGATCTCGACCATGTTGGCGCGGATGCGCTCGTAGGTGTCGCCCCAGAAGAGATGCACGTCGGAGTGCTTGGCCGAGATCTCCCAGGCCTGCTTCGAGCCGCCGCCAAGATAGAATTTGGGATAGGGCTTCTGCAGCGGATGGGGCCGGATCTGCGCGTCCTTCAACTGGTAGAACTTGCCGTCGAAGGTCACCGGACCGCGCGCCGTCCACAGCGCCTTCAGGATCGAGACCTCCTCGTCCATGATCTCGTAGCGCTCTTCCTTGCCCCACTTGATGCCTTCCGAGGCGTTCTCGGCCTCGCTCTGGCCGGCGATCAGGTTGATGCAGATGCGCCCGCCCGAGAGCTGGTCGAAGGCCGCGATCATTTTCGCCAGCAGCACCGGGTTGATGTAGCTCGGCCGCGCCGCCACCAGCATGCGGATCGACTTGGAGCGCGCCACCATCATGGCGCTCGAGATCCACGCCTCCCAGCAGGCGGTCTGCACCGGCACCAGCATGTATTCGAAGCCTGCCGCCTCGGCCGCCTCGACGACGCGGTCGAACAGCGGCAGCGACGGCGCCACCTGCGCGCTCGCCAGCCCATAGGCCGTGGTGTCGCCCGCGGTCGGCAGGAACCACCCGAACTCCAATCTGCGCCCGTCTCGCTGCATGCCTCGATTGTCTCCCGGGAGCTGCTTCAGCGCAATTGGCGCTGGCCGCGCCGCCCGCGACGCGGCACGATCCGCCCGATTTTTCGGGGAGATCCTATGTTGCAGCACGGCAAGCGTCCGACAATCGCATCGCGGCACGGCATGGTGGCCGCCGCCCATCCGCTGGCCGCGGCGGCCGGCGCCCGCGTGCTCGGCAATGGCGGCAACGCCTTCGACGCGGCGGCAGCGACCGCGGCCGCGCTGAACGTCGTCGAACCCTACATGTCGGGCCTCGCCGGCCAGGGCATGGCGACCTGTTACATTGCCGCCGAGAAGCGCGTGCGTTCGCTCAACTTCATGAGCCGCATTCCGCGCAAGTTCCCGCTCGACAAGTTGAACCACCGCGAGCAGATCGTGCGCGGGCCGGTGGCCGTCGGCGCGCCGGGCAATCTCGCCGGCTGGTGCGAGATGGTCGACAGCTACGGCACGCGAAAGCTGCCCGAACTGTTTGCGCCCGCGATCGCCATCGCCCGCGACGGTTTCGGCCTGATCGAATTCAACGTCGAGGAGATGGGCGGCGCCACTTCGGAGCTGCGCGGCCACGTCGCGCTCTATCCCGAATGGTCGCGCACTTATCTCGAGGGCCTGAGCGGCGGGCGGCCGGCGCTGGGCGCCGTGCTGAAGCAGCCCGACCTCGCCCGGACGCTGGAAGCGCTGGCCGCCGAAGGACCCGGCCTGCTGTATGGCGGGGCGCTCGGCGAGAAGGTGATCGAGCGGCTGGTCGAGCTGGGCGGCTGCCTAACCATGGAAGACCTGCTGGACACCAAGGCGGTGTGGATCGACTCGCTGGCGGCGGCCTATCGCGGCCGCACCATCCATGTGCCGCCGCCGCCCTGCGAGGCCTTCCAGTATCTGCTGACCTTGCGCATCCTCGAAGGCTTCGAGCTCGGCAAGATGGCGCGCAACGGCACCGAACATATCGACACCGTGCTGCGCGCCATCCGCGTGGCGGCGGGCGTGCGCATCGCCAATGGCGTGCCGTCGCAGCAGAAGCTCGCCGAGCTCCTGTCGGACGGCCATGTCGAGGGCCTGCGGGCGCGGGTGCGCGACGGCAAGCCGGTCGACGGCCCGACCGAGCAATGGACGGCGCCCGCTGCCGAGGGCCACACCACCTCGTTCTCGATCGCCGACAAGGCGGGCAACATGGTGTGCGTGACGCAGAGCCTGGGCAGCATGTTCGGTTCGGGCGTGGTCGTGCCGGGCACCGGGGTGTGCCTCAACAACTTCCTCTATTGGGCCGACGTGAACCCCAAGAGTCCCAACCGTGTGAAGCAGGGCGACGCCATGCCGATCTGCGTGGCGCCCTCGATCGTCACCCAGGACGACAGGCCGGTGCTGGCGCTGGGCACGCCCGGCAGCTACGGCATCCTGCAGACCCAGGCGCAGGCCATCGTGCAGTACGTCGATTTCGGCCTGCCGCTGCAGCAGGCGATCGAAGCGCCGCGCGCACGGCTGAGCGACGGCCGCGCCGTGCTGCTTGAATCGCGGGTCGAGACGAAGGTGCACGAAGAACTGCGCGCGCGCGGCCATGCGCTCAGCAGTGGGCCGGACTGGACCATGAGGGTGGGCGGCATGCAGGGCGTGGCCCGCGACGACGCCGGCACCTTCACCGGCGGCTGCGATCCCCGGCGCGACGGCTACGTGGTGCCGGCGTAGAGCCGGCGCACGATCAGAAAACTGTCATCCCGAGCGAAGCGAGGGACCTTTACTGCGGCCTTACCTTAAAGGTCCCTCGCTTCGCTCGGGATGACAGCGTTTACTGACGTCTAGCGAACCGGCACCACGACTCGTGTCTGGGAGCGGACATGGGGCGCAAAGCGACTCCAGCCGCGCATGGCTTTGAATTCCCCGGTTTCCACGGCGGCCGGCGACTCGAGCTCGTAGAC
>JABCYT010000757.1 GCA_013290035.1 Alphaproteobacteria bacterium | reverse complement strand
TGGCGATGGATCAGCCGGAGCTTGCCGGTGTCGATCCACTCCTTGCGCAGGGTCGGCATCACCGCGATGTAGAAGTTCGCGCAGTGCGGGCAGGTGAACGAGGCGTAGTCGATCAGGGTGTTGGGGGCGTCGACCTTGCCCAGGATATGGTCGCCGGGCAGCGCTTCCAAAAGCTTGTCGCGCGGCAGCTCCTGAGCGCGCAGATCGCGGGCGACGACGGCGGCACCCAGGGCGCCCAGCATCACATGCCGGCGGCTCGCCACACGCGCGCCGAGACGCGTGAGCGCGGCCCTGAGCTCGGGGTCCTTCACCGAAGCGGCGCGTTCGGCTACCTGGGTCACGATGGCGGGATCGGGTGCGGAGATAGGTTTGGGCGCGGGTCGCGCGGCGATCACGCCCTGCACCAGCCGGATGTCGTCGATCATCTTGTGCCCGAAATAGGCGTTCACGCGCTCGACGAGCTGGCCGCTCTTATGCTGCACCTCGAGGGCCGCAGCACCGGCAACGCGCAGGCGGAGCGTCTTGCCGGCCCCATGAGCACCCGCACGCGCACCGCGGCCCGACAGCAACGTTTCGGGTTGGGTGAGGCGTGCAAAGTCGGGGCCGACGATGGCCGTCCACTCGGCACGCAGGCGGGCAATCGAGGCGCCACGGCCTTTTGCGATGCCGGATGTAAGCCGCTGGGCCAGACCGCCGATGGCACGGAAGCCGTTTTCCCGCATGGACCCTTTCAAACTCCGTTCCTTATGGTAGGGCACGGCCCCTTACATGACCATTACCCACGCCTCACGATTGCTTGCCTGGTACGACCGACATCGTCGCACCCTGCCGTGGCGCGCGCCGGCCGGCGAGCGGACCGAGCCATATCTGGTGTGGCTGTCGGAGATCATGCTGCAGCAGACCACCGTGGCCACAGTCGGCGACTATTTCCGCCGCTTCGTCGAGCGCTGGCCCACGGTCGAGGCGCTGGCCGAGGCGCCGCTCGACCATGTGCTCTCGGCCTGGGCTGGCCTCGGCTACTATGCCCGCGCCCGCAATCTCCATGCCTGCGCCCAGGTCGTGGCCGAACGCCACGGCGGGCGCTTCCCCGAAGACGAGGCGGCCCTGCTGGCCCTGCCCGGCATCGGCCGCTACACGGCCGGCGCCATCCGCGCCATCGCCTTTGACCAGCCGGCCTCGGCGGTCGACGGCAATGTCGAGCGGGTGATCGCCCGCCTGTTCGCCATCGAGACGCCGCTGCCCGACGCCAAGCCGGAGATCCAGCTCCGCGCCGCCAGGCTGGTGCCCGAGCAGCGCGCCGGCGACTACGCCCAGGCGATGATGGATCTCGGCGCCACGGTGTGCACGCCGCGCAACCCGCGCTGCGTGATCTGTCCCTTCATGACGAGCTGTCGTGCGCGCGAGCTCGGCATCGCCGAGGAGCTGCCGCGGCGTGCGCCCAAGGCCGAAAAGCCGACGCGCCGCGGGCTCGCCTTCGTGCTGGCGCGCAAGGACGGCGCCATCCTGCTGCGCAAGCGGCCGGCCAAGGGGCTGCTGGGCGGCATGGACGAGGTGCCGTCGAGCCCGTGGCGCGAGGGCAAGTTCACGGCAGAACAGGCGCTCGCCGAGGCGCCGGTGCCGGCGCGCTGGCAGATCCTCGACGGGCTGGTGCGCCACACGTTCACGCATTTCCACCTCGAGCTCACCGTGGCGCGCGCCACCGCCACGACCGACCGGTTGGCCAGGCTGGCGCCCGGCACGAGCTGGTGCACGATCGACCGCATGACCGAACGGGCGCTGCCCACGGTGATGCGCAAGGTGATCGCGCATGCGGTGAAGGCGTAGAGCGGAGGCCGCGACATAAAATTTGTTTTCCGCAATTCCCGCTACCCCGCTAGTGCCCCGCCAGGACAGCGCACGCCAGTTTCCGCCGGTTTCCGCCAGTTTCCGCCGCTTCGCGCCGTCGTCGAAAAGGGCCCTGTTTCCTAAGGATTCGAGGTTTCCGCCCTTTGCGCCCTTTCCGCCGCTCATTTCGCGGTTCTGGACGAGCCGACCGCAGTTCGGACGCGTCGTGCAGGCTTCCGAAGCGTCGATGGTGATGAACATCATGCCGATCCTTTCTCGACCAAGGTCGGCAGGCATACGCCACAACATTGCTCAGTTCTGTCAAGCGCGAATCGTCGGATAAAGGCATCACCGCATCAGGCTCCTGTCCCCCGCTCGGGGGGGAGGAATTTGAGCGTCAACGTTATATGCATTTGGATATTACGATGATGAGCGGGGCGCCGCACCGACCCTCAACTGTGCGTGATCCTGACGCGGCATGAATTGAAATATGACAGGCCAGCCGTTACCTCGAGGTGAACGAGCGAGGAGCCAGCGATGCTCAAACGACGTCACATCCTGACCGCCGGCGTGGCCGGCGCGGCGATGCTCGCGGCCTATCGCTACTCCCTACCCGGCGCTGCCGCCGCCGACGAGCGCTTCACGGTCACGCACACCGACGGCGAATGGCGCACCCTGCTGACGCCCGCCCAATACGCGGTCCTGCGGCGGCAAGGCACCGAACGCCCCTATTCGAGCCCGCTCGACAAGGAGCACCGCGCCGGCATCTTCGCCTGCGCCGGTTGCCAGCTCGCGCTGTTCTCCTCCGAGACCAAGTTCGACAGCCACACCGGC
The DNA here is from genome assembly GCA_013290035.1 of Alphaproteobacteria bacterium. Classification (GTDB taxonomy): domain Bacteria; phylum Pseudomonadota; class Alphaproteobacteria; order Reyranellales; family Reyranellaceae; genus Reyranella. Next base: position 63 of record JABCYT010000757.1, on the reverse strand, counting down.
TGGCCGAGCTTCTGGGCGCCGCTGGAGAACGCGGTCGCCACCTCGAACGACCGCTCGTTCGAT
>JABCYT010000756.1 GCA_013290035.1 Alphaproteobacteria bacterium | reverse complement strand
GGATTGCCCTTGGCGGCGAGGAAGCTGATGGCCGCCTGTTCATAGGGCACCATGTACATCAGCTTCGACCGTTCCTCGGTCCAGAAGATGCCGGTATTGATCATGTCCCAGCGCTTGGCGGCGAGGCCCGGGATCATGGTGGCGAATTCGGTGCGGATATATTCCGGCGCCAGGCCGAGCCGCTTGCAGCACTCGTTGGCGAGCTCGACCCGCATGCCCTGCAGCTGGCCCTTGTCGTCGACGAACTGCAGCGGCGGCAAGGTCGGGTTGATCGACATGACGAGGGTGCCGGCCTTGATGATGTTGGGCGGCGCGATCTTGGGCTGGGCGCGCAGCGTCGACGGCACGACAGCGAGCAGAGAAGCGGCGACGCCGGCCTTTAGCAGGCCGCGACGCCGCGTGCCGGTGGTGAATGTACGCATTGATCCCCCTTGTTCGGTCCCCACGACCGAATGCAATTTTGACGCCGAACAGCGGCGCTGTCAGCTTGGCGCGACGAAGCCGTAACGCAGGTTCGAAGGGTCGCGGCCGCGCCGCTCGTAGTCGGACTTGATGGCGGCGAAGCGATCGTCGCGCCACGCCGCCTTCTTGATCTCGTAGCGGTACATCTTGGCCGAGGTCTCGCCGAAGATGGCGCGCTTGACCGGACCGTCGGCCGGTCCCAGCGCGGCGAAGCCGTATTTCTTGCGCATGTCCTCGGGGATTTCCAGGCGGCGCAGCCCCTCGATTTGCCATTGCGGCGCGCCAGTCCATAGAGCGTCGGTGCCCCACACGACGTGGTCGGCGCCCAGGCCCTTGATCAACATACCCATCAACGCGGCGCTGAGGCGCGGTTCGACCACCGTGGTCTGGGCGAAGATCTGGCCCAGATCGCCGTAGACATTGCTGACGCCGTACTTGGCCGGGATGTCGGCGAGATCGCTGGTCCATTCGACACGGCCGGTCTTCTCGAACTGAACGTAGCCATCCGTCGCGGCGCCGGGCGCGCCAGTCCAGCGAAAGGCCGAGTGGTAGATCACGAAGCGGATCTGCGGCCAGTCCTTGGCCGCCTTGCCGACGTCGTCGACCGTGGCGTAGCCGGTGAGGTTGGGCCAGCGCTGCTCGGTCGAGGGCGGATAGAGGCCCTTGTGGACGCAGACGATGTCGTAGCCCGCCTTCACGATCTTTTCGTAGAAGGGATAGACCAGCTTCTCATCGTCCATGCGCCAGGGATGGGTCGACAGGTCCTTGTTGGTGTTGTCGCCGACCGTGTAGCCCTTCCAGGAGTCGGGCTTGAGGGTGGCGATGGCGCGATCGACCTCGTCCATCCAGCCCGGATAGCCGGGTGTGAAGATGGCGTGCGACAGGCAGCGCCTGGAGCCCGCCGCCTGGTTCACCCGCGTGCGCGCGTCGAGCTTCATGTCGTTGGTCAGGAACCAGTCGCGCGGATCTTCCGACGGCGAGCCGCTGATCAGCGCCACCTTGGTGTCGCTGTCGAGATAGATTTCCTTGAACCAGTTGGGATATTTCAGGTCGTCGAGCGTCTGCGGCTTGCCGGCCAGCGCTGGATTCCAGCCCGCCTTGCCGACCGCCTCGCGACCACGCGCGAACCCTTCGAGCCGCGTGTCGTCGCGCAGAAAGTGCGTGTGCACGTCCATGATGAATTGATCCTTCAATCCATCGGCGCGCGCCTGGGCAAGATCGACGCTCTTGGCCTCGGCGGGCGAAGCGCCATAGAGCGGGCCATAGACCTCGTTCATGGCGACGAACGCCGTCGCCATGCCGGCGGCAGTCTGGAAGAAGCGCCGGCGCGGCAGGCCGTTCTTCTTGCCGTACTCGTCGGCCAGCGCGTTCATGCGCGCCTCGACCTTCTTCTGGCGCTCGGTTTGCGGGATAGGCAGGAATTCGTCGCTGGAGACGACCTGGGTCGGCACCGGCGTGGCGCTGGCGGCCAGTTCGGCCGGGATGAGTCTGGCTCGTTCCTCGTCGCTCAACATGCCCATGATCGTCCTCGCAAAATGGTTAAAGGGGGCATTAGCGGAAACGCGGCATCACCTTGGTCCAGAATTTCTCGATCGATTTCATCAGGATCGGGTGTGGAACCAGGCTGTTGTAAGTGTAGCAGAACACCCAATCGACGGGCTGGCGTTTTTGTTGCGTCTCCATGGCCCGCAACACGGTGTCGACGGTGCCGACATAGGCATAGCCCATTGCGATGACCTCCTCGGACGTCGGGAACTTGCCGGTTTGCGGGTCCTGCATGCCGCGCCGGAAGCCGAAAGGCTCGAACCAGGCACGGCCGGAAAACTGCCCGGAATCGCGCCATAGCGCCATCGCCTCCTCGTCGGATTCAGTGATGATGACATCGCGCAATACGCCCACGCCTTGCCCCTTGGGCTTGCCGGACACCTCGGAATAGACGTTGTAGAGCTTCTCCTCGTAGACCGGCAGCATCGGCGGCAGGATCGGCGTCACGCCCTCCTGGGCGCAGAAACGTACCGTGTTCTCCGAGCTGGCGAAGGGCTGGAACAGCGGCGGGTGCGGCTTCTGCAACGGCTTGGGCACCACGCCGACCGCCGTCAGGATGCCGTCCTTGACGCCCTTGCCCCATTTCGCCGTGGTGTCGAGCGTCCAGGGCGTCGGACCGGCCGGCACCTTCCAGAATTTGCCGTCATGGGTCAGCATCTCTTCGGTCCAGCATTTCTTGACGATGCGGAAATTCTCCTCGAAGGCCAGGCGATTGG
>JABCYT010000755.1 GCA_013290035.1 Alphaproteobacteria bacterium | reverse complement strand
GCGTTTCCGCACCGCACCGCGATGGGCATGGCCATCGATTCGGGCGGCTTTGTCGCCAATCTCGATGCCGCCGTGGCGCGCGCCGATCTTGCGGGCTTCGCTTCGCGGCGTGCGGCGTCGCAGGCAAGCGGCAAGCTGCGCGGCATCGGCGTCGGCTGCTTCCTCGAGACTTCGCGCGGCGCGCCCAACGAGGGCGCGGAGGTGCGTTTCGAGAGCGACGGCACGGTGACGGTCGCGGTCGGCACCGAGTCCAACGGCCAGGGCCACGAGACCGCCTATGCGCAAATCGCCGCCGACCGGCTGGGCGTGCCGCTGCAGGCGATCCGCTACGTGCAGGCCGATACGCGCGCCGTCAAAAGTGGTGCGGGCCACGGCGGCGCGCGCTCCATGCATATGGGCGGCGCGGCCGTGGTGAAGGCGATCGACGCGGCGCTGGCCAAGGCGCGCGGCCTGGCGGCTCATCTCTTGCAGGCCTCCGAGGACGAGCTGGCGTTCGCCGACGGAAGCTTCGCGGTGCGCGACAGCGCCGGGAAACAGGGGCGCGCCATCGCCCTGCCGGCGCTGGCGCGAAGCGCCGACGATCCGGCCAACCTGCCGGACGGCATGACACGAGGTCTTGCGGTCCACGTCATGAACATGACCGACGTCTTCACCTTCCCGAGCGGCTGCCACGTCGCCGAGGTCGAGATCGATCCCGAGACCGGTGCGGTGGCTCTGCTGCGCTACACCGCCGTCGACGATTACGGCCGGCTGATCAATCCGCTGCTGACCGAAGGCCAGGTGCAGGGCGGCGTCACCCAGGGTATCGGCCAGGCGATGGTCGAGCACACGGTCTACGATCCCGACTCGGGGCAACTCTTGAGCGGCTCGTTGATGGACTACGCTCTGCCACGCGCCGACGACCTGCCGGGCTTCGATATCGCGCTGATCGAGCGGCCGACCGCGGCCAATCCTCTGGGCGTCAAGGGCTCGGGCCAGGCCGGCTGCATCGCCGCGCCGCAGACCGTGATGGCCGCCATCCTCGATGCGTTGCGTCCGGCCGGTGTCGAGGCGCTCGACATGCCGGCGACGCCCGAACGGGTGTGGCGTGCTCTTGCCGGACCGCGGGCCTCCAGGCCCGCTCATGACTCATGAGGCGGACCTGGAGGTCCGCGGTCCGGCAAGACGTCACCCCACCGTCACCGGCGAGAAATCGACGTACCAGCTCTTGGGGTGGACGTAGCCCTTGACCTTGCTCGAGATGGCGTTGGGCCACACGTCGTGGACGAACCAGACGAACACCGCCTCGTCGACCATGCGGGTGTTGATCCTGGCCAGCACCTTGTCGAGTTCCTTCGGATCGGACGTGCTGCGCGCCTCGTTGGCGAGCTTGTCGAATTCGGGATCGTTGATGTAGCCCCAGTTCGACCCCTTGGGCGGGACCTGCTGGCTGTCGATGAAGCGCATGAAGGCGTTGTGCGGATCCATCGTGTTCCAGCTGACGTTGATCGCGCCATAGGGCGCGCCTTCCGTCGACTTGGCGCCCTGGCGCATCATGTTCAGGAGCGCGTTCCAGTCCATCACCTGGAATTCGAGCTCGACGCCGATCTCGGCGAATTGCTGCTGGATGAACTCGTTCATGATCAGCGGATACATCTGGCCCGAGCCCGAGGTCGAGATTGCGACCTTCATCTTGAGATGCTTGTCGGGTCCGTAGCCTGCCGCCGCCATCAGCTTCCTGGCCTCGGCGGGATCGTACTTGATCTTGAAGGAGGGCGTGCCGAACCACGGATGGTCCGGCGGCACGCAGCCGACGGCCGGCACGGCGAGGCCGTTCAGAAGCTTCACCATGGCATCGCGGTCGATGGCGAGATTGAGCGCCTTGCGCACGCGAATGTCGGCCGTCGGCGCCCCGGGCAGCATGCTGAGCGTATAGGGCCACATGTGCGGGATGGCGTTGGTTTCGATCTTGCAGCCGCCGGCCCTGAGCTTGTCGAGCGAGTCGGGCGCGGGCGCTTCGATCCAGTCGACTCTTCCCGACAGCAGCGCCGCCGTGCGCGTCGAGACGTCGGGCAGCGGCAGCAGCACCATGCGTTCGGTCTTGGGGATGCGATCCTTGTTCCAGTATTCCGTGTTGCGCTCGAGCTCGGCGCGTTCGCGCGGCGACCACGCCTTCATCTTCCACGGGCCGGTGCCCGACGGCGACTTGCGGTAGGCCTGCCAGTCCTTGCCGACCTTGTCGAAATTGTCGGCGCTGGCGATGGTGAAGCGGTTGAGCAGCGAGGGCATCACCGTGTCGACGCCCTTGGTCTGCAGCTCGACCTTGTAGTCGTCGATCTTGCGATAGCCGACGATCGGCCAGACGGCGGCGATCAGCACGCTGCGGCCAAGGCGATCGAAGGCCGGCGACTTGTCGTCGAGGGTGCGGTCGAGGCTGAAGATCACGTCGTCGGCCGTGAACGGCGCGCCGTGATGGAACTTCACGCCCTGGCGCAGCTCGAAGATCCATTTCGTCGGGTCGGCCGGGTCCTGGTACCACTTGGTGGCAAGGCCGGGCACCAGCTTGGCGGGCTCGGTCGCGGAGCTGAGGTCCCACATCACCAGCGGGTCGTACAGCGTATAGCCCATGAAGCGAATACCCTCGGTGCCCTGGTCGGGCGCTCCATCCGTCACCGGGATGTCGGCCAGGGTCATGGCGATGCGCAAGGTCGAGGGTTGTTGCGCCTGGACCGGGCGAACGAACGGA
>JABCYT010000754.1 GCA_013290035.1 Alphaproteobacteria bacterium | reverse complement strand
TCTTTTCCGCCCACGGGCTCCCGGAGCGGATCTCCGCCAAGGGTGATCCCTACCGCTGGCAGGTGGAGCGCAGCTGCGCCGCCATCGCCGCGCGCCTCGGCGGCGGCTGGGACTGGCAGGTCTGCTACCAGAGCCGGGTCGGGCCGCTGAAGTGGATCGGGCCATCGACCATCGAGGCCATAGAGCAAGCGGCCCTGGACGGCCTGGGGGTTATCATCGCGCCAGTGGCCTTCGTCTCAGAACACGTCGAGACGCTGGTGGAACTGGACCGCGACTACGCCGAAGTCGCCGAGCGGGTGGGCGCCGCGCCCTACCTGCGGGTTCCGGCGCTCGGCTGCGAACCGCTCTTCATCGAGGGGTTGGCGACGCTGGTTGAAACCGCGCTGGCGCGCCCGGCCGGCGTCGCGCCCGGCGCTAGCGCCTGTCCGGCCACGTACGGCCGCTGCGCGCTGCGGATAGCCGCGGAGAAGGCTGCGTGAAGCACCTCGACTTCTACCACAACCTCTTGGTCGGCCTGCACATTCTGGCGGTGATCGCGTGGATGGCGGGGCTGCTCTATCTGCCTCGTCTGTTCGTCTACCACACCCGCGCCGCGCCCGGGACCGAGATGGACGCGACCTTCACCGCGATGGAGCTGCGGCTCTACCGGATGATCATGGACCCGGCGATGGTCGCCGTGTTCGTGCTGGGCGGGACGCTGATCTGGTTCGACGCGACGCAGATGCGGTGGGGCTGGGGGTTCCTCCTGACCCCCTGGATGCTGACCAAATTGGCCGGGGTGGTTTTCTTAACCGGTTGGCATCACTACCTTGGGCGAGCGCGCCAACGCTTGGCGGCCGGCCGGCGTGAACGGTCCGAGCGGTTCTGGCGCATCACCAATGAGCTGCCGTTCCTCGCCGCCATCTTCATGGTCATCGCCATCACGACCAAGTGCTCGTACTGACCTCGTTGCTTGACGTAGCGCCCGGCTTGTGGTTCGCCTGGGGCACAGGGGCGAGTCGATCCTGACCCGCCTCCCCGCCTTCCTCCGGACCGCCGCCGCCAAGGCGAAGCTCGGCCGGCCCCCTTTTCCATCGCCGCGCGTTCCCGTGACCGGGTTGTCGCGACACCAGCATCCCAGACGCCGGGCCTCTCGCGCCGCAGGCGTCCTCACAGAAGTACCCTTAGATCCATGTCTGATATCACTGAAATCGAACCCGCCGACCTCGAAGCCGAGGCGGTTCTCATCGACGAGGCCGACGGCCCGTCCGAACCTTCCGAGCCCAGCGCGGCGGCCAAGGCCATCGCCGAGCTCGCGCTCACCAAGATGTCGCTGCAGGAGCTGAAGCAGAAGTCGCCCGCCGACTTGCTGGCGTTCGGCGAGCAGCTCGACATCGAAAACGCGAACGCCATGCGCAAGCAGGACATGATGTTCGCCATCCTCAAGACGCTGGCCGAAGAGGGCGTCGACATCTCCGGCTCCGGCACCCTGGAGGTCGTCCAGGACGGCTTCGGGTTCCTGCGCAGCCCCGAGGCCAACTACCTGCCTGGCCCGGACGACATCTATGTGTCGCCCTCGCAGATCCGTAAGTTCGGCCTGCGCACCGGCGACACCGTCGAAGGCGGCGTGCGCAGCCCGCGCGAGGGCGAGCGCTACTTCGCCCTCACCAAGGTCGACCAGGTCAACTTCGAGAATCCCGAGAACGTGCGCCACAAGGTGCTGTTCGACAACCTGACGCCGCTCTATCCGGAAGAGCGGCTGAACATGGAAATCGACGATCCGACCATCAAGGACAAGTCCGGCCGCGTCATCGACATCGTCTCGCCGCTCGGCAAAGGCCAGCGCTGCCTGATCGTCTCCCCGCCTCGGGTCGGCAAGACGATCATGATGCAGAACATCGCCAAGGCGATCGCCCACAATCACCCCGAGTGCTACCTGATCGTGCTCCTCGTCGACGAGCGTCCCGAGGAAGTCACCGACATGCAGCGCACGGTGAAGGGCGAGGTGATCGCCTCCACCTTCGACGAGCCGGCCACGCGCCACGTGCAGGTGGCCGAGATGGTGATCGAGAAGGCCAAGCGGCTGGTCGAGCACAAGCGCGACGTCGTCATCCTCCTGGACAACATCACCCGCCTCGGCCGGGCCTACAACACCGTGGTGCCGTCGTCCGGCAAGGTGCTGACGGGCGGCGTCGACGCCAACGCCCTGCAGCGCCCGAAGCGCTTCTTCGGTGCGGCCCGCAACGTCGAGGAAGGCGGCTCGCTGACCATCATCTCGACCTCGCTGATCGACACCGGCAGCCGCATGGACGAGGTGATCTTCGAGGAGTTCAAGGGCACCGGCAACTCGGAAATCGTCCTTGATCGGAAGGTTGCCGACAAGCGCATCTATCCAGCCATCGACATCTTGAAGTCCGGCACCCGCAAGGACGAGCTGATCACCCCGAAGGATCAGCTGGCCAAGACTCACGTGCTGCGCCGGATCCTGGCGCCGATGGGGGCGCAGGACGCCATCGAGTTCTTGCTCGACAAGTTGCGCCAGACCAAGAACAACGCTGAGTTCTTCCAGTCGATGAATACTTAGATCGGAGGCCCCGATGCTGCAGATCTTCCACGTTCCGCGCACTCGCTCGCAGCGGGTGATCTGGCTGGCCGAGGAGATGGGCATACCTTACGAGGTCACGCCCGAGCAGTTCGGCCAGCCGAGCCCGGCGTTCCTGGCCGCCAATCCCACCGGCGCCTTCCCGGCCATC
>JABCYT010000753.1 GCA_013290035.1 Alphaproteobacteria bacterium | reverse complement strand
CGATTATTCGCCCGTCACCGGCGAGCACACGGGCGGCGACGGCATGCGGCTTGCGGAGCTCTGCGAGGCCGCGATCACCCGCAGCGACAACACGGCGGGCAACCTGCTCCTGAAGAACATCGGCGGGCCCGAAGGCCTCACCTCCTTTGCGAGAAGCCTGGGCGATGAGGTCACGCGGCTGGACCGGATCGAGACCGAGCTTAACGAGGCCAGCCCCGGCGATGTGCGCGACACCACCTCGCCCAACGCGATGGCCGCGAACTTGAGGAAGCTATTGGTCGGAGATGCGCTGCTGCCCGCGGCGCGCGATCAGCTCGGAGCCTGGATGGCCGCCAACAAGACGGGCGACACACGATTGCGAGCGGGCTTGCCGAAAAACTGGCGTGTCGGCGACAAGACCGGCACGGGACGCCGCGGCACCAACAACGACGTTGCCATCGTCTCCCCGCCGGACCGGCAGCCCCTGATCGTCACGGTGTACCTGACCGGAGCCAGCCTGGACATGGGAGGCCAGAACGAGATCGTTGCATCGATCGGACGCGCCGTCGGCGATGCGTTCGGCTGATGCTACCGCGGAAACAGCTATTTCCATCGCCGCAGCACGGCGGACCTCACAACCCCGCGCCCTTGGCAATCGCGTCCGCAAACGAGCGGTCGACGATCGCGGAAGCTTCCAGCTTCTGTTTGATCAGGCCGGAACGGAAATAGAGATCGATCGTGCTCTGCTCGTCGGCGACGACCGCATCATCGATCGGCGCGATCCTGATCTTTGCCCGCGAAAGCCAGTTCACGGCGACGGCAGACGGGATATTCATCAGGCGGCCCCAGGTCTGCGCATAGCCATCGACATGATCCTGCGACCAGGCGCGGGCCGCCGTAAGGCGCCTTATGAAATCCTGTAGCGCCTCCCGCTTGTCGCGGATCGCCTCCGCCGTGGCGACCGTAAAGGAAAGGCCCGGCGTCAGGCCTTCCGCCGTGAGCACGCGGCGCGACTTGAACAGCACTTCCTCCTGGCTGACATAGGGTTCCCAGGTCGACCAGGCGTCGACCGAGCCCTGGCTGTAGGCCATCTTGGCGTCCGAGGGGCTAAGGAAGACGAGCTGGACCTCGTTCGCCGTCCATCCCCTGGCTTCCAGCGCGGCGAGGATGAGCTGGTGGCCGATCGAACCGCGGCCGGTTGCGATCTTCCTGCCGCGCAGATCGTCAAAGTTCTGGATCGGCGACTTCTCGGGAACGAGGATGGCCAGTCCCTCCCCGGATTGCCTGATCGCGGCGATCGCCTTCACCGGCACGTTGGCGGCGGCCGCGAAAGTGAAGGGCGCATCGCCGACGAGGCCGGTGTCGATGGCGCCGGCACCGAGCGCCTCCAGCAAGGGAGCGGCGGCGGCGAACTCCTTCCACTCGATCTTGTAGGGGACATCCTTCAAGGCGCCCGCCGCTTCCATCACGGCCTGCGCATTTCCCTTTTGATCGCCGACGCGCAAGACAGCCTGCGCGTCGGCGATCCCCACGGCGCCCGCCAGCAACGCCGCGGCAAGAACGAGCCGGATCATTCCGCAGCCTGCCCGCGTGCCGCCGCGCGCTCGGCGACCAGCTTGCGCGTGAGCGGGATCAGCTCGCGGCCATAGTCGATCGCATCGATCAGCGGGTCGAAGCCGCGGATCAGGAAATGGCTGATGCCGAGGTCATAATAATCGCCAAAGACTTCGGCAACCTGCTCGGGCGTGCCGACCAACGCGGTGGTGTTGCTGTTGGCGCCGGTGAGCTTTGCGATCTCGGTCCACAGCCGTTTGTCGATGCGCTTGCCCTGCTCGGCCAATGCGAGCAGCCGCCTGGCGCCGGCGGTGGCGTGGCCGTCGGCAGGCTTGCGGTAGCCGGTCTTGTCCTGCAGCGCGGTGGCACGTTCGAGAGTTTCTTCGGCCTTCTGCCATGCCTTCTCTTCGGTGTCGGCGAGGATCGGCCGCACCGACAGGCTGAAGCGCGGCGCCGGACGGCCATGCTTCGCCGCGGCATCAAGCACGCGCGCGGTCTGCTCACGCACCTGGGCGTAGGACTCGCCCCACAGCGCATAGGTGTCGGCATGCTTGCCGGCGACCTCGATCGCGGCATCGGAGCCGCCGCCGACAAAGGTGTAGATGCCGCCCTTCTGCACGGGCTTCACTTGCGAAAAGCCCTTCTCGACCTTGTAGTACTTGCCTAAGTAGTCGAACGGCTTCTCGCTGGTCCATTCCAGCCGCACGATATCGAGGAACTCGCTGGTGCGCGCGTAGCGCTCGTCCTTGTCATCGAGCGTGTTGCCGTCCTGGCGCAGCTCGGCGGCGTTGCCGCCGGTAATGACATGCAGCGAGACGCGGCCGCCATAGAGCTGGTCGAGGGTTGCGAGCTGGCGCGCCAGCAGCGTCGGCGCGGTGAAGCCCGGCCGCTGCGCGATCATGACCTTCAGCGATCTCGTGATCTGCAGCACGTGCTGGGCAACCTGCAGCGCGTCGGGCGTGGTGGAATGGAACGCGAGCAGCGCGCGGTCGAAACCGGCGAGCTCATGCGCCTTCGCCACCGTCTCGATATAGGGCGGGTCGAGCACCGGGCCGGAGCGGACGATGGTCTCCGAGAAATTGCTGTTGGTGATGAAGCCGATGAACTCGATCGACATGGCAACACTCCTTTTTCGTCGGCTGGCAGAATTATGATCCTTGCAGCGGCTTCGCGCTTTCGACCCATGAATGATGCGGCGCCATT
>JABCYT010000752.1 GCA_013290035.1 Alphaproteobacteria bacterium | reverse complement strand
CTACTTCGCCCTGTGCTACCCGTTGTCGGTCGCCGCCCGCACCTTGGAAAGGAAGGCCCATGCCGGCCGCTGACGCCGCCACTGACCCCATCGTCCGCATCGAAAACGTGATCAAGGACTTCGGGCCGCTGCGCGTGCTGGACGGTGTCGGCTTCGACGTGGCGCGTGGCCAGACCGTGGCGGTCGTCGGCCGCAGCGGCTCGGGCAAGAGCACCTTGCTGCGCTGCATCGCGGGGCTGGAGACGGTGCAGGGCGGCCGCATCGAAGTGTGCGGCCACGAAGTCGGCCTGCCGGGAAGTGCTGCGCGCGCCCAGCTGCGGCGCGACGTCGGCATGGTGTTCCAGAGCTACAATCTCTTTCCGCACCTCACGGTCGAGCGCAACATCACCTTGGCGCTGACCCTGGTGAAGAAGCAATCCAGGGACGAGGCGAGGCAGCGCGCCGCCGAAGTGCTGGGCCTGGTCGGCCTCACCGACAAGCTCCGCGCCTATCCCGAGCAGCTTTCGGGCGGCCAGCAGCAGAGGGTCGCCATCGCCCGCTCGCTGGCGCTTCAGCCCCAGGTCATGCTGTTCGACGAGGTGACGTCGGCGCTCGACCCCGAGCTCACCTCCGAGGTGCTGGCCGTGATGGAGGATCTCGCGCGGCGCGGCATGACCATGATCAGCGTCACGCACGAAATGGGCTTCGCGCGCCGCGTCGCCGACCTCGTGGTGTTCATGCACCACGGCAAGGTATGGGAGACCGGCCCGACCGCCGAATTGTTCGCCAATCCGCGGACGGCCGAATTCAAGCAGTTCGTCGGCAGCGAGCTTTGAGCTACGCCGGAGGGGCGACCGACAGGCCTTTGACGTGGTGCTTCTCGATCAGGCTTGCGACCAGGCCCGACTTCTTGGCCTTTTCGACGAACGCCGCGAGATAGCGCGCGCCTTCGGCCGCGGGTTTGTTGCAGCCGACCGCCTGCTGCACGGCGGTGAACTGGCCGTCGAGGATCTTGAGTTCCGGGTGCTTCGCGAGGTCCTTCAACAGGCCAGGCCGCAGCCCCGCCAGCGCGTCGAGCTTGTCTTCCATGAATTTGTTGAAGGCGCCGTCGAGTCCGCTGATCGGCATCAAGGTGGCGTTCTTGATGTTGTTCTCCAGCCACAGCCCGTAGGCCGAGCGCGCCGAGACGGCGATGCGCACGCCCTTCTTGTCGACGTCGGCAATCTTGGTCAGCGGCGAGCCTGGCGGCACCATGTAGGTCGCTTCGATCTCGACATAGGCCGCGGTGAAGGTCATGACCGCCGCGCGCTGCGGCTCGGCGCCGATCAGGCCGATGTCCCAGACATTCTTGCCTGCCTGGTCGGCGAGCTCGCCGGGCGACTTGAAGGGCACGTAGGTGACGGGAACGCCGAGCGAGGCCGCGATCTCCTTGGCCATGTCGGGTGCGACGCCGACCGGTTCGGATTTCTCACTGCGGCCGGTGACCAGCAGGAAATTGGAGAGGTTGATGCCGGCGCGCAGGACGCCGGTCGGGGCAAGTTCAGCTCGGGCTTTGTCGGACATGGCGCCAGTCTATACTGATCTCCCAGGGGAGCAAAACGGAGACAACGCCATGAAGATCACCGACGTCACGCTCACGCTGTTCGCCTGGGACGACATTCCGCCGACGCAATACGGCCAGCACAGCCGGTTTGCCGGCTCGAGCGCGCTCGGGCTGTTGCGCATCGCCACCGACGATGGCGTCGAAGGCAACGCCTTCCTCGGGTCGGCGTCGAATTCGGCGACCACCGACGGGCAGGGGCTGATCACGCATCTCAAGCCCGTGCTGCTCGGCCGCAACCCGCTGCATCGCGAAGCGCTCGTGGTCGACCTGTGGAAGAAGCAGCGCGCGGCGGGCGTGCGCGCCATCGGCGCGGTCGACGTGGCGCTGTGGGATCTTTTGGGCAAGGCGATGGGCCAGCCGATCCATCGCCTGCTCGGCACCTATCGCGAGGCGGTGCCGGCCTATGCCAGCTCCGCCGTGCTCGCCGCGCCCGCCGCCTATGCCGAGGAGGCGATGCGCTTCAAGGAGCATGGCTGGGCCGCCTACAAGATCCATCCGCCGACGCGCTGGAAAGAGGACATCAAGGTTTGCGAGGCGGTGCGCAAGGCGGTCGGCGACTACACCATCATGCTCGACTCGACCTGGTCATACGACTACCCGACGGCGGTGCGGGTTGGTCGCGCCGCCGAGGAGATGGGTTTCCACTGGTACGAGGATCCGCTCGCCGACCAGGACATCTACAATTACGTGAAGCTGAAGCAGCAGCTCTCGATCCCCATTCTCGCCACGGAATATCCCATTACCGGCCTTGATGCTTACCAGCCCTGGATCATGCTGCAGGCCACCGACTTCCTGCGCGGCGATGTCGCGGTCAAGGGCGGCATCACCACCTTGGTGAAAGGCGCCCATCTCGCCGAATCGTTTCGCATGAACTATGAAGTGCATCATGGCGGCAATTCGCTGAACAACGTCGCCAACCTGCAGGTCATCGCCTCGCTCAGAAACACCGAGTTCTTCGAGGTTCTGCTGCCCGACGCCGCGCAAAAATACGGCCTGGAACAGGACATTGTGGTGGGCCGCGACGGGCTGGTGCACGTGCCCAATGGACCAGGCCTGGGCGCGGCCATCGATTTCAAGCTGATCGAACGCAAGAAGATTTCCGTGTTGTCCTGAGGGTCGAGTGATTTGTCCGCAACCGTCCATGACGGTCCGGCGT
>JABCYT010000751.1 GCA_013290035.1 Alphaproteobacteria bacterium | reverse complement strand
GGAGGACGGCAGTCGCAACAGCTACCGGATCGTGCGGCTGAAGGACAAGCTTGGCACGCGCTCGATGGCCTCGGGCGAGATCATCCTGGACGGCGCCACGGCCTATCTGGTGGGCGACGTGACCAATGGCTTCAAGCAGATGATGGAGCAGGTCAATCTCTCGCGGCTGAGCCACGGCGTGCGCGCGGCCTCGATGATGCGCCGTTGCCTCAACGAGGCGATGGTGGTGGCGCGCAACCGCCGCGCCTTCGGCCATGCCATCGGCGACTACCCGCTGCTGCGCCGCCAATTGATGAAGATCATGCTGCCGACCGAGCAGGCGCTGTCGATGTACGCCTTCTCGGCCGACACGATGGGCAAGGCGAATGCGGGCGACAAGGAAGCCGCCAACCTGCTGCGCATCCTGACGCCGGTCTACAAGTTCCGCGCCTGCCGCGACAATATCCCGGTCGCCAGCCACGCGCTCGAAGTGCGCGGCGGGCTGGGCTATATCGAGGAATGGGTGACCGCCCGCCTGGTGCGCGACGCGCAGATCGGCACCTTGTGGGAAGGCACGTCCAACATCAATGCGCTCGACGTGGTCCAGCGTGCCGTCGGCAAGGCCGGCGGGCACAAGACGCTATCGGCCGCGCTCAAGGACAAATACGAGCGCTCATCCTCGCTGCCCGGCCAGTACAAGGGCCTGCTGGGCGCCACGCTCGATCGGGTCGAGCGCTTCGTCGCGGCGGTGGCGGCCGATCCCAAGCAGGAGAAGCGATGCCGGCTGGCGGCCGGCGCGCTCTATCACGCAACGACGGCCGCCCTGATGGCCTGGGAGGGTGCCACGCTCGGCGCTGAGGGCGGCGACGCGCGCCGCCTGCTGCTGTCGCGACTGGTGATCGAGCATCGCCTCGCGCCGCAGGATCCGCTGTCGCTCAGCGAGACCTCGTGGGAACAGGAGGCGATGGACCTGCTGCTGCAGGACAAGCCCGTCCCGCTTGCCAAAGCCGCTGCCCTGGTAGGCTGATCATGACCTGGAACCTCGACTCCGCCCTGGTGACGACCTTCACGCTGGTGCGCGACAATTTCGCGGCTTTCTTCGCCGTGGCGCTGCTCTTCAACGCGCCGTCGCTGGTCGTCGGTTTCGTCGACGGCGGGTTTGCCGTGGCGTTGGTGGTGAGCGTTGTCACCCATATCCTGCTGACCGTGAGCCTCACCATCGGCGCCCTCCAGGCCATGGCGGGAGTGCGGCCCGGCTTCACCGTCCTGGTGCAGCAGATCAACCGACCCGACCTCGGCAAGCTGCTCGCGCTCGGCATCGTTCAGAACGTCGTGATCATGCTGGGCCTGATCGCGTTCATCGTGCCAGGTCTCTATGTGCTCAGTCTCTGGATGGTGGCCATGCCGGCCATCGTCGTCGAGCGATCGACCGTGGGTGGCGCGCTCGACCGCAGCGCGGCGTTGACCCGCGAGCGACGCTGGCTGGTGCTGGGAATCTTCGCGCTGGTGGCCGTTCCCGCCGTTCTCGCGATCGAGATCCTGGGCGCCTTGACCGGCATATTCATCGTGACCTGGCTTTTGGAAGCGGCACTTTCGACCGTCCTCGTCAGCCTGACGGTGGTGCTCTATGCCCTGCTGCGCGGCGAGAAGGAGGGCGTGACGCCTCAGCAGATCGCCGCTGCCCTCGACTGAGGGGCTCCGCCCTACTCGGCGGCAATCCGCGCTCCCCGGAAGGCGGGCATGACGTCTTTCGCGAACCGACGGAGCTGGTCGGTGAACTCGGCGGGTGGCAGTCCTTCGGCCCAGTGGACCATGAAATCCTCGAGCCCCGGGTACTTGGCTTCGATCGATTTGATGCCATCGATGACTTCCGCCGGCGGGCCACAGAACCAGGCCTTCTGCTTCACGCCGTCACGGATCGAGGGGATCGACGCCGGCGCACCCGGCGTGCCCCAGGTGCGACCCTGATCGTCGGCGTAGCGCACAAAGCCGAACGGCGCGAACCACTTGTAGCGCTCGTCGTGGGCCGGCTCGACGCGCTGGATCGCCTCTTCCTGGCTGGCGGCGAGGTAGAGGCCGGCACCCCAGATCATGTCCTCGCCGAGCTGCTTGGGCCGGCCGTGGCGGGCGCAGGCGGCATGGTACTCGCGCACGACGTTGTCGAGGATCTTCTCGCCGTTCAGGTCGACCATGGCCTTGAGCCCATAGCGGGCCATCATATCGATGGTCCGGCCGCTGGCGATCGGCATCCAGACATCGACCGGCAGATGCTTGGGCCGCGGCACCATGGTGATGTCCTTCAGCCGGTACCCTCGGTAGTCGACCGGCGGCGGACACTCGAAGTACTTGCCCTTGAAGTGGAAGGCCTCTTCGTTGAAGCACTTGAGCAGGAGCTGAAGCTGCTCCTCGAAGTATTCGCGGTTGGCCTCGGCATCGAGCAGCGGTGCGCCGAAGGTTTCGACCTCGCGGCTGTGATAGCCGCGGCCGACGCCCATGATCACACGGCCGTCGGTCACGATGTCGGCCATCGCGTAGTCTTCGGCCAGCCGGATGGGATGCCACATCGGCAGGACGTTGAAAGCGCAGCCGAACTTCAGGCGCTTGGTCTGGGTGGCGAGCCACAGGCCGAGCTGCACCAGATTGGGCAGGCATTCGTAGCCCTCGCGCTGGAAGTGGTGCTCGGCCGTCCACAGCGCGTAGTAGCCGAGGTCGTCCATGAGCCGCGCCACTTTGCGCGTCGTTTCAAAAACCTCGCTGAGG
>JABCYT010000750.1 GCA_013290035.1 Alphaproteobacteria bacterium | reverse complement strand
GCAGAGCATGGGCGACATGCGGGCCCTGATGGCCAGCACGGCGCTCGGCGTGAAGCGCGTCGGCGAGATCGCCGAGCGCTTCGGGCCCGACGTGCTGGCCGATGCCTTGCGCCAGCTTCTGGCGCGGACCCGCCGCCTGGTGCGCGCCAAGCTGGCCGAGACCTTCGACTACGGCACCCACCGCTTCACCGACGCCATCGATTCGGACGGCCACGGCAACGGGCCGTTCCATATCCGCCTGGCGCTGACGCGCGAACGCGGGCCCGATGGCGATCGCTTCATCTTCGATGCCACCGAGACCGACGACCAGGCGCCCGGGCCGGTGAACCTGCTGATGAATCCCGACGTTCCCGGGACGGCGCTCGGTCTCTACTTCCTGGGCGGCGACCCGGCCCAGGTCTGCAACGCCGGCGGTCCGCAGGCGCTCGATGAAGTGCGCCTGCGAGAGGGCTCGCTGCTGTGGCCGCGCTTCCCGGCCCCGCTCGGCATGCGCGGCCTGACGCTGATGCGTTTCCTCGCCGCCCTGAACGGCCTCATCAACGTCGCCGGGGCCAAGGCGCCGGCCGCGCAATCCGCCTATGTCATCACCCTGATCCGCGGCACATACCGCAACGAAGAGGGCGTGCTCGCGCCGTTCCTGCTGTCCGACGGCATCGGCGTCGGCTATGGCGCGCGGCCCTACGCCGACGGCATCGACGCGGTCTATTTCGTGGCCCAGGAGAACTACCCCGTCGAGTTCCTGGAGATCGGCTATCCGGTGCGGCTGCGCGCCTACTCGATCGTCGAGGATTCGGGCGGCGCCGGGGAATATCGCGGCGGCTGCGGCATCGTGCGCGAGTACGACGTGCTGGCCGAAGAGGCCGTGCTCGCCATCCGCATCGACAGCGTGAAGAACCCGCCGTGGGGCATCGGCGGCGGCATGTGTGGCGGGACCGGCCGCATCGTCGTCAATCCCGGCACCGCCCAAGAGTGTGTCATCGCCCCGCTCTCCGACGGCAACAGGATCAAGCGCGGCGACGTGCTGCGCATCACGACCGGCGGCGGCGGCGGCTACGGCCATCCGTTCGATCGCTCGGCCGGGAAAGTGCTCGAGGACGTGCTGGGCGGCTTCGTCAGCGTCGATGCCGCCCGCAGGCACTATGGCGTCGTCGTGTCGGACGGCGCTCTCGACCTCGCCGCCACGACGGCGCTGCGCTCCCGCCGGCCGGCAACCCGCGCTTTTCATCGCAATGAGTATGTCGACACCCTCGCCTGAAACGTCGCTCGCCATTGCCGTCGATATCGGCGGCACCTTCACCGACATCGCCCTGCATGACGCGAAAAGCGGCCGGATCTGGCGGGCCAAGACGCCCAGCGTGCCCGCCGATCCCTCCCAGGCGTTCCTGACCGGCATGCGCCTGGCGCTGGCCGAAGCAGGCCATGCGGCGCCTTCCCTGGAACGCGTCCTGCACGGCACGACCGTCGCCACCAACATGATCCTCGAGGGAAAAGGCGCCAAGGCGGCCCTGGTGACGACTCTCGGCTTCCGCCACGTCCTGACCATCGGCCGGCAGGACATCCCCCGCCGCTCGAATTTCAACGCCTGGGTGAAGCCGGCACGGCCGGTGCCGGCCTCGCGCGTGCTCGAGGTCAGGGAGCGGATCGGCGCCGGCGGCGCGGTGGTCGAAGCGATCGACGAGGCGAGCGTGCAACGGGCGGCGGCCGAGTGCCGTGCGCTCGGCGTCGAGGCGGTGGCGGTCTGCCTGCTGCACTCCTTCGCCAATCCCGCGCACGAGCGGCGGGTCGCCGAGATCCTGCGCGAGGCGCTGCCCGGCGTCGCGGTGACCGCCTCGGCCGACGTGCTGCCCGTGGTGCGGGAATACGAACGCTCGCTGGCGACGGTGCTCAACGCCGTGGTCATGCCCGGCGTCTCGACCTACGTCTCGCGGCTCGAAGATCGCCTCGTCGAGGAAAAGGTGAGCGCGCCGCTTCTGTTCATGCAGTCGAACGGCGGCGTCGCCGGCGGCGCCACGATCCGGCGCGCGCCCGCCCTCACCGCCCTGTCGGGGCCGGCCGCCGGCGTCGTGGGCGCCCGCGACGTGGCGGCCGCCTGCGGCATTGCCGACATCATCACCGTCGATATCGGCGGCACCAGCGCCGATATCTGCCTGGTCAAGGATGGCAGGATCGACCTCACCCAGCGCGGCCATGTCGGTGACTGGCCATTGCCGCTGCCGATGGTCGACATGGTGACGATCGGCGCCGGCGGCGGCTCGATCGCCCGGCTCACCGCCGGCACGCTCACGGTCGGCCCGCAAAGCGCCGGCGCCGATCCCGGCCCCGCCGCCTATGGCCGCGGCGGCGAGGAGGCGACGGTCACCGACGCCCATGTCGTGCTGGGCCACCTTCCGGCGAACCTCTTGGGCGGGCGCATGACGCTCGACGCCGACGCGGCGCGCCACACGATCGAGCGCCGGGTCGCGGCCCCGCTGGGGCTCTCCGTGGAGGCGGCCGCGCGCGGCGTCCTCGCCATCATCGACAACCACATGGTGGGGGCGCTGCGCATCGTCTCGGTCGAGCGCGGCCACGATCCGCGCGATTTCACCCTCGTTCCTTTCGGCGGCGCCGGGCCGCTCCATGGCTGCGCGCTGGCCGAGCTTCTGGGGATCACGCGGGTGCTGATACCGCCGGCGCCGGGCGTGCTGTGTGCCGACGGGCTCCTGGCGGCCGATCTGAAAGCCGATTTCAGCCGCACCCTGCCC
>JABCYT010000749.1 GCA_013290035.1 Alphaproteobacteria bacterium | reverse complement strand
AGGCCCGCGACCGGCAGCGGCAAGGACTCGTCTCGGCCACGGCCACGCCGCCAGTTTCGCCTAGCGCCCGGCCAGCTTCGTGAAGCCGTCGGCGCTCCACGCCTCGCTGCCGACGCCGTGATGGACGAAGAACAGGCCGGCAGGGTCATATTTCGTCTTGATGGCGTGCAACCGCGCATAATTCGACCCCCAATACGACTTCTGCCAGTCGCTTTGGAAATAACTGCTCTCGGCGACATAGGCGCCGGCATCGGGCGCGACCTTCTTGAGCTCGGCGATTGCCTTGCCGACCTTCTCGGCGTTTCGCCGCGCATCTGCCAGATCCGGCTCATGGCCGCGCAGGCCGGGATAGGCCGGCGGTCCCTCGCTGGCGATGATGGCGAGAGCGAATGCGTCGAGGACCGCCGGATTCATCGCCGTGTCGCGGGCCGCTTCGATGGCCTCGTCGGTTCCGCCGGCCAGGCCTTTCTGGAAATGAAGCTCGACCGTCGAATGGCGAGCGGCTGCAACCAGAGCCTCGGCAAATTCGCGTCGTCGATCCGCCTGCAGCAGCGACACCGGCAGCCAGGCCGATTCGAAGTTGTAAATGAAATGCCCCGCCTCGCTGACGTTCGCCGCCCAGAACATGTTGTCCGGCGACGCGCCGACCCGGTCATCGAAGCGGACGGCCGCCGGAGCGTAGGTCTTGAGAAAATCGGGATTCCAACGATGCCGGGCGGGAATGCTGCGCAGCCGCGGCCCCGTCTCGAAAGCGAAGTCGCCGGGCGCCGCGGCGACCCATTGCAGGAACGGCTGCCATATGGAGTCCGCCTCCTCCAGGGTGAGGCCCTGAAACGCCATCTGTATGTCGAGCCGGTGACCCGGCCGGACATTGACGATCTCTCCCCAATGGCGATTGAGAAGGCTGTCGGCGTAGAAATCGACAAACCGGCCGACCAGCCTGCGGAAAGCAGCATCGGAGGAGGCTTTGATCGTCGCCGACAGGCCGCCGAAGAAAGAAGGCAATGCGTGGGTGCGCAACGTAACGCGAGTGACCACGCCGAACGTGCCCCCGCCGCCGCCCTTGAGCGCCCAGAACAGGTCGGCGTTCGTGCAGGCATTGGCGAGTCGCACGATGCCGTCCGCCGTGACGATCTCGGCCTCCAACAGGCTGCCCGCGGCCGTTCCGTAATTCTTCGAGTAGCTGCCGAAGCCGCCGCCTTGAACGAGGCCGGCGACGCCGACCGTGCCGCAACCGCCACCCTGCACGTAGCGCCCGCCCTTGGTCGTCACGGCATTGTAGGTGTGCATCCAGATCGCGCCCGCACCGACCGATACGGCCGGCTGTGCGGCCTGTCGTCCGTCGCAACCTTTGGCCACGAAGGCGTCGTGCATCGCGACCGTGTTCATCGCGCGCGTCCAGAGCAGCAGCGAGTCCGGTGCGTTGGAGGTACCGAGATAGCTGTGGCCGCCGCCTTTCACGACCAGTCGCAGATTCTTCTCGCGGGCGAAATTCACGGCAGCGACCACATCCTGGGTCCCCTGCGCCGCGACGGCATAGACGCTGGGCTCAGCCGTCCAGGCGTCGACCCAGCCGGTGGTCTGCGTCAGGCTCATGTCGTCGCCGATATAGTAGGGATTCTTGAGGCCCCGGAAGACGTCGCGGCAGGCGGCGCCGTCGGGGGCGTCGCGGCATACGCCGAGCGAGGGCTTCACCTTCACGAGGCGATCCCCGACGGCCTGGCCGAGACGAGCCCACTCGGCATCGGACGGCCAAGCCGGCTGTCCGGGACGCGCACGGGAGAACGGCGCGCTCGGCGCTGCTCGCGCCCGTCCCGGCGTCGCAAACGGAAGCGCAAGCGCTGCCCTGAGGAAGTATCGCCTATCCAAAGAGGCCTCCGCCGCTAGCGAACAGGCTCGGCCAGGAGCACTGGCCGAGTGGTCTTGAGGCCGAACAGCGGCCGCACGATCGCGAACGGCTGGATCAGCCAGGCATAGATCACCCACGTGATCGCGAATGTCGCCACGGCCGCGATCACGAAACCCTCGACCGGCGGTACGTCCAAGGTCAACAGCCAGTAGACCGCGATCACGGTGACGGTCTGGTGAATCATGTAGAAGGGATAGACGGCTTCGGTGGCGTAGGAGAGGACCCTGGGCCGCATCGTGAGGTAACGGTTGGCGAAGCCGATGGCGGTGAACAGCCAGGCGATGGTGTTGACCGCCGACAATAGCGCGAAGGCCGGGCGATCGGCCGGGAGCACGAGGGCGCCGACGGCGCCGTCGAAGAATTCCACATAGACCGTAGCATAGGTCGTGATGCCGATGGCCAGCGACAGCCAGCGCTGGCGATTGACGACGCCCAGCATGGCCGGCGTGCCGAAGATGAAACCGCCATAGACCAGCAGCACGCCATTATAGAACAGGCCGTGCCAGTCGCCGATCAGGCCGTTGACGTTGTGCGACAGCGGCACCAGCCAGAAGATCGAGGCGGCAAGCGGCAGCGCCATCAGCCAATGCAGGCCGAAGGCGCCCCCGAGGCGAGCGATGACGCCCTGCACGGCCCGGCCTTGTGTCGTGCGCGCCCACAGGAAGTAGGGTAGCAGCACGAAGCTCAGGACCAGCACGTAGGCCAGGAACCAGAGATGGTGCCAGCTCAAGTTCCCGGCGGGATAGGTGCCGACGAAGGCCTGCGGCAGCCATTCCAGGAAGGAGCCCGCGAACTGTCCCGAATAATGGCGTTCGGCATAGACCTGCGGCGGC
>JABCYT010000748.1 GCA_013290035.1 Alphaproteobacteria bacterium | reverse complement strand
GGCATGATGCGGTCATGAAATGCCAGCACGACGCTTTCGCGGGCTATGTCCGCGAGGCGGAGGCGAACGGCGTCGAGAAATACCCGCTCTATGAATGGACGAAGGCGACCGTCGACGATCCGGTCAAGGAGGCCAAGTACACTAAGTCCTTCACGCTCTATGTCGGCGGCGATGAAGTCTACGCGAAGGACAAGGCGGAGGCGCTGGAGGCCGCTTTGCAGCCCCTGGTCGGCGGCCCGATCGTCGCGAAGATGTTCAAGTACGACACCAACCCCGCCAACAGCCCGCAGCCGCCGCGCAAGAACGGCTGAAGTCCTTTACGGGTGAACTCCTTGCGGCGTCCGCTTCAGCCCATCCCGGACGCGGACGCCGGCTCGATCTCGTACATCACGCGCGTCTCGCCGGGCTGGGCAAAGGGATATTTGTCCTTCCCGAGGTATTTCTTCGCCAGCGAATCGATGTGCTGGTCGGCGCCCGCTTCGACCACACGGCCGACGCGGCCTCTCACCTGGACATAGCGGTAGGGATTGTCCGGATCCATGATGGCGAGCGCCACCGGCGCTCCGGCCTTCATGTTGCGCGTCTTGACCCGTCCCTTTGCGCTGTTCACCCGGATCAATCCGTCCTGGTAATCGAACCAGACCGGCGTGACCTGGGGAGAGCCGTCCGGCATGGTGGTGGCGAGATTGGCGAACGCCTTCTTCTGCTGCAGCAGGTCGAGATACTTTTCAGGAATGGCGACCATGGTTCCATCCTCCTGGCTCGGGGTCTGCCCGACTGAAACGCCGTGATCGGGCGCGGTCAAGGCGAAATCGATTGGCCTGCGCGCCGCGCGGCCCCGATCGCGCGCCTCATTCGATCCGCTTGAGGCCCGCGGTGTAGCGCTGCCAGCGCTTGACATAGCCGTCGGCGGCGCGGGCGATCATTTGCGCCTCCGTCTCGCCCAAGGTGCGGATCACACGGGCGGGAGCGCCCACGATCAGCGAATGATCCGGGAACTCCTTGCCCTCGGTGACCAGCGCGCCGGCGCCGACCAGGCAATGGCGTCCGATCTTGGCGCCGTTGAGCACGATCGCACCCATGCCGATCAGGCTGTTGGCCGCGACGCTGCAGCCGTGCAGCACGACATTGTGCCCGATGACGCAGTCGGGGCCGATGGTGATGGGAAAGCCCGGATCGGTATGCAGCGTGGAATTGTCCTGGATTTGCGAGCGCTCGCCGAGCTCGATCCAGGCGTTGTCGCCGCGCAGCACGCAGCCGAACCACACGCTTGCATCGGTCAGAAGACGCACGCGGCCGATGACCGATGCGGATTCCGCCACCCAGTAACGATGATCGGCCGGCAGCTCCGGGCGCTCGGCATCGAGCTGATAGATCGCCATCAACGCGCTCCCCTCATGTGCGCGGCGACCTTGCCATGGCCTGCTGGCTTTGGCGAGACGGAGCCGTGGCGAGACGGAGCGGTGGTGAAGCTAGAGCCCGAGCCCGGTGAGCAGCGAGATCGCGATGGTGCCCGACATCAGGCTCCAGAAGCCGGCGATCATCGTGGCCGACATCACGATCCAGAAGCGCCAGCCTTCGGCCGGGCGGCGGCGCAGGATGTTGCGCATGATGATGAAGGGAGCCGCGAAGACGAGAAACGGCACCGCCGCGAACGCGGCCGGATGGGGCCCGCCCTGCAGCAGCTGGAAGCTCGCCGGCCGGCTGGTCGCCGCCTGATAACCGGAGGCGAGGAGTCCGGCGAAAGAAAAACCGATCGCAAGGGCAAAGAACGACTGCATCGATTCGGCCGACATCGCGTCCCGTGTAGGATTGCCTGAGAGCGATCCTTCGCAGAGCGCGGCCGCCGCCGCCACAACATCCTTAATTGATCGTTAACGCCGCCCGGTCGAGGCGCCGCCGGCGCGCCTTTTGGCGCCTGGAGCGCGTGCCATACTCACGCTCTGATTCGGGAGACGGAGGGACTGTGATTACTCTGGGCCGGTTGCGGCAAGGAATGGGAGGAGCGGGCGTCGTACGCGCTTCGCGGCATGCGAGCCGCAACCTGCTGCCGCCTGTCCTCCTTCTGATCGCGCTGGCGCTCATGGCGGTGGCCTATATCGTCTACGTGCTGTGGCCGCGCTGGCCGGCGGCTCAGGTCGCGCTCGACGCGCCCGAGCTCCCGGTCACCATCGGCGGCGTCGCCTTCAACGTGCCGCCGGCGGCGATCCGCGTGGCGGTCCAGCGGCGGCCGGGCGCGCACGACCGCATCGACCTCGCATTCCTGTGGCCGTCGTTGAAGTCGGCGGACGCCGCCTTGAAGCCGGCCACTCCCGACGCGCTGGCGCCGCCCGGCACCGCGCGTACGCTCGACCGCATCTTCGTCACCATCGCGAGCGCCCGGGACACGATGGCGCCGGCCGAACGGCTGCAGTCCATCTATCCGCGCTATGCCGCCACCGAGCCGGTGTCCGGTCCGACCGGCCTTGCCGTTCTCGCCTTCCGGGAGGGAACGCCCTATCAGGGCGAGGACCTGATCTACGATGCCGCGACGCCGGAAAACTTCCTGGTGCGCTGCAGCCGTAACGGCGCGGGCGAAACGCCCGGCACCTGCCTCTACGAGCGCCGCATCGAGGCGGCGGCCGACATCGTGGCGCGCTTCCCACGCGACTGGCTCGATGATGATTGGGAACAGGTGGCCGGCAACATCGACCGGCTGATCAGGGACCTGCGGCCGGCAGCGCCCGCCGGACAAGCAGCAAACCCTAGA
>JABCYT010000747.1 GCA_013290035.1 Alphaproteobacteria bacterium | reverse complement strand
GCCGACCGGGCGCTGGCCGACGCGGCCCAGCGCGCCGGGCTCGATCTCGCCGGTCTGTCGGCCTGCGGCAAGGACTATGGCGCGGCCGACACGCTCGATCTCGGCCGGGTCGCCAACGAGAATCCGCCCAGGCTCCACATCGTCGACGGCAAGGGCAACCGGATCGATTTCGTGGAATTCCATCCCGCCTATCACGCCTTGATGGCCAAGAGCATCGGCCACGGCATTCACGCCTCGGCGCATGACGGCAGCGACCAGCCGGCGCCGGTGTCGGCGCGGGCGGTGCGGCTCTATCTCGCCACCCAGGCCGAGAGCGGCCATATGTGCCCCATCACCATGACGCACGCCTGCATCGGCGCCTTGCGCTCCGAGCCGGCGCTGCTCGCCAGGTGGTTGCCCAAGATCCAGACCCGCATCTACGATCCGCGTCCAATGCCGTGGTGGGAGAAGACCGGCGTGACCCTGGGCATGGGCATGACCGAGCGCCAGGGCGGCACCGACGTGCGCGCCAACATCACCCAGGCGGTGCCGGCGGGCGATTACGTCGAGATCACCGGCCACAAATGGTTTATGTCGGCGCCGATGTGCGACGCCTTCCTGGTACTCGCCCAGGCGGGAGACAGACCCGAGGGAAGCGGCCTCACCTGCTATCTGATGCCGCGCTACCGGCCCGACGGCAGCCACAACGCGATCCGTTTCCAGCGCCTGAAGGACAAGCTCGGCAACAAGTCGAACGCCTCCTCGGAAGTCGAATTCCACGGCGCCTATGCCGAGCGAGTCGGGCCGGAGGGCGCGGGCGTGCGCACCATCATCGAGATGGTGAACCTCACGCGGCTCGACTGCGCCATCGCCTCGGCCGGCCAGATGCGCATCGCGCTCAGCCAGGCGCTCAATCACATCCGCCATCGATCGGTGTTCCAGCGCCGGCTCGTCGACCAGCCGTCGATGCGCGCCACCGTGGCCGATCTGGCGCTCGAGCTCGAGGCCCAGGTCGCGCTGGTGTTCCGCCTGTGCCGCGCCTCGGAGCGCGCCGCGGCGGATCCCGCGGAGGCAGCCTACGTGCGGCTGCTGACGCCGGCGGTGAAGTTCCTGGTCTGCAAGACCACGCCGCAGATCGTCTACGAGGCGCTCGAGTGCCTGGGCGGCAACGGCTATACCGAGGACCTGCCGCTGGCGCGCTACTTCCGCGAATCGCCGCTCAACGCCATCTGGGAGGGCTCGGGCAATGTCATGGCGCTCGACGTGCTGCGCGCCGCCGGTCGCCATCCCGACCAGGCGATGGCGACCGTGGGCGCTCTCACCATGACGGCATCGGCCGCGTTCGACGTGCGGCCGCTCGCCGAGACGCTGGCCACGGTGCTGCGCTCCGCCGACGCCGAGCGGCGCGCGCGTTTCCTCTGCGAAGGCCTGGCCAAGATCGCCGCGTTGGCCGCGCTCGCCGAGGCCAGATCCGATTTCGCCACGCTCTACGGCGATACGCGGCTGAGCGGCCCGAAATTCGCCCAATTCGGCACGACCGATCTTGGCGGCGCGGAAGAGGCCCTGATGGACCGCGCGCTGGCGGCGTGATCTAAGCCCGCATGCTTTCTTCCTCCGTCGACTGGGCAGTGCGCGGCGCCACCGTTGCCTTGGTGCTGCTGATCGCCGCCGCGCTGTTGCGCGACTACGGCCGGCTGGTCGCGGCGCGGCTGGGGGCGCTGTTCGCCGTCGGCACGGCGGCCTACGCGATCACGTCGGCGGCCGGCTTCTCCCCCCATCTCGGTGCCTGGACCGTTCCCCTGCTGGCCCTGGCGGCCGGCAACAACGTGGTGTTCTGGACGCTCAGCGCCGCCTTGTTCGACGACGGCTTTCGCTTGCGCTGGTGGCACGCCGCGCTGTGGCTTGTGCTGGTCGCGGCCGGCACGGTGGCCTGCTTCCTGTCGATGGCGGCGCTCGGTCTCGCTCTTACGCTGAGTTCGTTTGTCTTTGCCGTACTGGCAATGGCGCAGGCGCTGGCGTCGTGGCGCGCCGACCTGGTCGAAGGCCGGCGACGCCTGCGACTCTTCGTGGTCGGGGCATCGTCGCTCTATATCGGTCTCAACACGCTGGCTCAGCTCATGCGCATCCCGCGGTCCGCGCCCGAAGCCGCGAGCCTCGCCGGCGCCGCCGGCCTGCTC
This sequence comes from Alphaproteobacteria bacterium, assembly GCA_013290035.1. GTDB lineage: Bacteria > Pseudomonadota > Alphaproteobacteria > Reyranellales > Reyranellaceae > Reyranella. The sequence continues at coordinate 595 of JABCYT010000747.1, read as the reverse complement.
GCCATCGCGGGCATAATCGCCTGGTCGCTGCTGCACGTCGCCCGCACCCAGTCGCTCTTCCCGCCCCTGGTGGACACACCGCAGCCGAGCGAACAACGCCCAGCATCGGCGGCGGAACCGGCAGATCAGGGTCTTGTCGGCGCTCTTGCACGCCTCATGACCACCGAACGCGCCTATCGGCAGGACGGCCTCACCATCGGCACTTTGGCGCAGCAGCTCGGCCTGCCGGAATATCGGCTGCGGCGGCTGATCAACCAGGCCCTGGGCTACCGCAACTTCAACAGTTTCGTGAACCACTACCGCATTGCCGAGGCCAAATCGGCGCTGGCCGATCCGCGCCAAACCGAGGTGCCGGTGCTGACCATTGCCCTTGACGCCGGCTTCAGCTCGCTGGGCCCCTTCAACCGCGCCTTCAAGGCCGAAACCGGCACGACGCCCAGCGAATATCGCCGCCTGAACGCCGGAAAAGCCGCCGATGTCGGAATCGACCGGCCGATTTCAGAGTCGGCCAGCCTGATTTCGAACCCGGCGAGAAGCAATCTGGCGGCCCGCTAGGCTCGCCCTGACGTCCCGGTCATCGCCGGGCCGGATCCGT
>JABCYT010000746.1 GCA_013290035.1 Alphaproteobacteria bacterium | reverse complement strand
GCTTGCCGCTGCCGAGCGCGATCCGACCATGCTGGTGGTCCGTGGCAAGGGCGACAAGGATCGGCTGGTGCCGCTCTCCGATCCGGCGCGCGCAGCGATTGCGAAGTGGCTGCACGTGCGCGCCGCCGCACTCGCCGAGGGCGAGACCTCGCGCTATCTGTTTCCGTCGCGCGGCCGCACCGGGCATCTCACGCGTCAACGTTTCGCCCAATTGCTGAAAGAGTCGGCGCTGGTCGCCGGCATCGATCCGGCGCGCGTCTCGCCGCACGTCTTGCGCCACGCCTTCGCCAGTCATTTGCTGGAAGCCGGCGCCGATTTGCGCAGCGTGCAGCTCATGTTGGGTCATGCCGACATCGCGACGACCCAGATCTATACCCATGTCATACCGGAAAAGTTGCGATCGTTGGTGGAGGACAAGCATCCGCTGGCTCGCCGGCGGCGCCGGCCCGTGGGTTAAAGTGGCCCGGTTGACAGGATTCCAGCGCCGGGCGACATCTGAAATTCAATGACCACATATCTCGACTTCGAGAAGCCGATCGCGGAGCTCGAAAGCAAGATTGCCGAGCTCAGGCACCTGCCGAACTCGGGCGATGTCGACATCGCCGAGGAAGTCATGCGTCTGCAGGACAGGGTGCAGAAGCAGCTGCGCGCAACCTACGCCAAGCTGACGCCGTGGCAGAGGGTCCAGGTGGCGCGCCACGCCGAGCGGCCGCACGCCCAGCGCTATATCGACCGGCTGATCACCGACTACATGCCGCTTTCCGGCGACCGCACCTTCGGCGAGGATGCCGCCGTGGTGGGCGGCGTCGGGCGGCTGGGCGGCCGCAGCGTCGTCGTGCTCGGCCAGGAGAAGGGCGACGACACCGATTCCCGCATCAAGCACAATTTCGGCATGGCGCGACCCGAGGGCTACCGCAAGGCGCAGCGCCTGATGAAGCTCGCCGACCGTTTCGCCATGCCGGTGGTTACCCTGGTCGACACCTCGGGCGCCTATCCCGGCATCGATGCCGAGGCGCGCGGCCAGGCCGAGGCGGTGGCGAACTCGATCGACACTTGCCTGTCGCTCGGCGTGCCGCTGGTCAGCGTGGTGATCGGCGAGGGCGGCTCGGGCGGCGCGCTCGCCATCGCTTCGGCCGACCGCGTCTACATGCTGGAGAACTCGGTCTATTCGGTGATCTCGCCCGAGGGCTGCGCCTCGATCCTGTGGCGCAACAACGCCAACGCCCAGGACGCCGCCGAGGCGATGAAAGTGACGGCGGCAGACCTCAAGAAGCTCGAAGTGATCGACGACGTGATCCCCGAGCCGATGGGTGGCGCCCACCGCGCGCCCGACGAGACCATCGATCTGGTGGGCAAGGTCGTGTCGGAGGCGCTGGGCGAGCTCTCCCAGTTCGACCCCGATACTTTGCGCAAAAACCGTCAGGAGAAGTTTCTGGCGATGGGCAAGAAAGGGCTTTAGAGCTCTTCGGCATACGGCCTGGCTAGGGCTTCTCCTTGCCGGCCGTGGCGTCCCACAGCGGCGCGGCCATGGTCTCGCTGAAATTCCTGAACATGAGGTTGAACGAGATGCTGATGCGCTCGCTCTGGCCTTCGTTGGGCGGCACGGTGTGCTTCAGCCACGCCGGGAAGATCAGCAGCCGTCCTTCCTTGCTCTGCGCATTGGCGCCGTTGGCGGTGAGCCTGGTGTACTGGCGCGGCTTGGGCATGATCATCGAGGCCTGTCCGCGCGGATCCTGGAAGATGATCTGCGAGCCGGGCGAGGGCACGGCGACGTAATAGACGCCGCTCAGGTAATTGTTGGGATGGTGGTGCATCGGATGATAGCTGCCCGGTGGATTGACGTTGGCCCAGCAGCCGGTGACGTCCATCGGATACTGGTCGATCTGCAGGAAGCGGGCGACGCCGCGGGCCGCCGTTTCGACCAGCTTCACGAACTCGGCAAAAGCCGGCTTGGTGTGCAGGTCCTGCGGCGTCTGCCAGTTGCTGCCGGCCGGGATCTTGGGCCGCGGTGCGATCAGCCGTTCGATCTCGGCCTTGAGCTTGGCGTTGAGCATCGCCGCTGCAGCGGGCTGAAGGTCCACGACCCAGAGCGGCGTCGGGAAGATTTCCTGGACTTCCTGCTTTTCGATCATGCCCCAGTATAGCGGAATTCAGAGCAACTCGGACGCCGAAGCATTTGCAGGGCCGGCCGTTCGGTGGTCCAATCACGATCAAACACAGGATCGGAGGAACCCCAGGAGGAACCCGTGGCCATCACCGTCCAGGCGATCACCCCGAATTTCGCCGCCGAAGTTGGAGATGTCACGCTCGGCGGCCCGCTCGCGGCAGAGGATCTTGCCGCCATCCGCGCCGCTTTCACCAAATACGCGGTGCTGGTCTTTCCCGACCAGGAATTCGACGACGAAAGCCAGCTCACATTTGCGCGCCATTTCGGTCCGCTCGAGACGACCGTCTTCAAGGCGCGCCAGGACCATAAACTGCGCCTGCACGAGAACATGGCCGACGTCAGCAATCTCGACACCGAGAACCGCATTCTGAGCGCCGACGACCGCCAGCGGCTCTACAATCTCGGCAACCGGCTGTGGCACACGGATTCCTCGTTCAAGCGCCTGCCCGCCTATTGCTCCATGCTGCATGCCCGCTCGATCCCGCCGGTCGGCGGCCAGACCGAGTTCGCCGACATGCGCGCGGCCTACGACGCTCTGCCCGAGGCGACCAAGCAGCGCATCGCCGGGCTCGTGGCCGAGCATTCG
>JABCYT010000745.1 GCA_013290035.1 Alphaproteobacteria bacterium | reverse complement strand
CGCCGTATAGGCCGACCGCTTGGCCTGGGTGGCGATGGCATTGGACGAGGAGGTGACGACGATGGCGCCGCCGCCCGTCTTCAGCATGTGCGGGATCTGGTACTTCATGGCGAGGAAGACGCCGCGGAGATTGGTGTTGTTCACACGGTCCCATTCCTCGGCGCTGTATTCGTGCAACGGCTTCTCGATGGTGATGCCGGCATTGTTGAAGGCGACGTCGAGCCGGCCATAGGCGCTCGCCGCACGGTCGACGAAGGCCTGGACCTCGTCCTCGACCAGGACGTCGGCCTTCACATAGAGGGCTTGGCCGCCTGTGGACTTGATCTCGCGCTCGACCGCTTGGCCCAGCTCGACGCGGCGGCCGCAGAAGGCGACCTTGCCGCCCTCGGCGGCGAAGGCCAGGGCCGCGGCGCGCCCGATGCCCGAAGTCGCCCCGGTGATGACGACGACCTTGCCCTCGAAACGCCGGCGGCCAGGGGCGGGCGGCACCGGCGCCGCCTTGGGCGGCAGGGCCACGGCGACACCGGCGGCCAGGCCGGTAAACAGTCCGGCGACGGCGCCAAGCGTGGTCGAACCCAGGATGCGCCGGCGGCTGGGCGAAGGGGTGGTGGCTGTAGCCATGGCAAGCTCCAATCTTGTCGTTGACAAGATAAAATATCGACTAATCTTGGCGGTGACAAGTCCCGGCTTGAATTCTTGACAGCACCATCGGTGCATGAGCGGATGGCCCATGGCGCGGGCAAAGGCGGAAAAGCCTTATCACCACGGCGAGTTGCGCGAGGCGCTGGTCGCGGCGGGGCGCAAGCTCTTGGAAGAGAAGGGCTTGCGCGGTTTCACCCTGCGCGAATGCGCGCGCCGGGCGCAGGTCTCGCACGCCGCCCCAGCTCACCACTTCGCCTCGATCGACGACCTGCTGGCCGAGATCGCCACGCGCGGCTACCACGACCTCACGGCAGCCATGACGGCGGAAGCCCGCCGCTCGGGCGGCGATGCCGCCGCCCGGCTGGTCGGCCAGGGCGTGGGCTATATGGCCTTCGCGGCCGCCAATCCCGTGCTCTTCCAGCTCATGTTCAGCCGCGAGGCCAACCATTTCGAGACGCCGGCGCTGGCCGCAGCGGCCAAGTCCGCCTACCACTTGCATCGCGAAGCCGTCGAAGCGGTCATCCCGCAGGCTTCGGGCGACGTGAAGGAACGCATGGTCGACTTCGCTTGGGCCGCCGTGCACGGCTTCATCACCCTGGTGCTGGAAGGCCAGCTTGGCGAGCGGGATTCCCCGCGGGCGCTCAAGGCGCGCGGGCTGGCGGCGCTCTCGGCCATGGTCGAGGCCGTCGTGCGAGCGGGCGGCGGGGGGCGCTAAAGCGGGATGCGGAACAGCAGCGCTTCGGCCTCGCCATAGGCCGGCTCCTTGCGGAAGCGCTTCACCAGGACGCCGCCATTGGCGGTGATGACCTTCTGCGAGGGCAGGTTGTCCGGATCGGTCGTCAGCTCGACATAGTCGAGGCCCTCCTTGCGCACGTCCGGCAGCAAGAGCGCCAGCGCCCGCGTGGCGTGCCCTCGGCGCTGCTTCCAGGGCACGACGCTGTAGCCGATATGGCCCAGGCAATGAGGCGGCAGCGCCGACGTGCCGGGTTGCCAGCGAAAGCCGATCGAGCCGCAGAATTCGCCGTCCCACATCCAGCGCCGGTAGCCCGGCAGGCGCGGCACCTGCGAACCGTCGGGCAGGGTAACAGGGCCCGCCTTGGCCTCGCGGTCGTCGAGCAAGGCCACGAAAGCTGCCCGATCGTCGGCGATGAGCTCCAGCTCCTCGCGCGCCGCCTCGGCCAGCCGGACATTGTCCGGCGACCAGCCGCGCCGCAGCGCGTCGGCATAGGCGTCGAGATATGCCAGGGAAGGGACAACAAGTTGCAACGGGCTTTCCTATCGGATGGCGCGCTGCTGTAGCATAGCCGGGCATGAGTTCCAGCCCCGTCCTCGTCCTCGACATCGATGGTGTCGTCTCGCTCGCCCAGCCCGGCTCGGCGCAGCCCTGGTACGCCAGCCTGCAGGCCGATTGGGGCCTGGACTACAAGGAGATGGAGCGCGACTTCTTTCGCGGCGAATTTCTGGAAGTGCTGCGCGGCCGACTCGATCTCTACGTGGCGCTCCACGCCTATCTCGAGACCAAGGGGCTGGCCGACCGGCTGGAGGAGCTCGTCGCCTACTGGTTCGCCAAGGACGCCGTCATCGACCGCAGCGTGCTGGACCAGGCCGACTCCTGGCGGCAGCGCACGGGCGGCCGCTGCTTCGCCGCCTCCAACCAGGAACACCATCGCGTCGTCTACCTGCGCGACGAGGCGGGGCTCGGCGCGCATTTCGACGAGATCGTCTATTCGGCGGCGCTGGGCGTGTGCAAGCCCGACCGCGTGTTCTTCACCGCCGCCCAGGCGCGCATGGGCGTGTCGGTCGCGCAGTCGATCCTGTTCGTCGACGATGCCGCGGCCAACGTCGACGCGGCCCGCGCTTGCGGCTGGCGGGCCATGCTCTATCGCGGCCCCGACAGCCTCGCGCGGGCGCTCGAGGGCTGGGGCTAGGCCACGCGGAGCGCCGGCTGGCGCAGCCGGACCCAGATGATGGCGTGCAGGATCATGAAAAGCGGCACCAGCACGGTCGGAACGAACGACCAGGGCAGATGCTGCATGGCTTGCGAGCCTGCGCCGTCACGGAATATGCCCAGCGGCGAATTCGCGGCAGAGGTGACGCCGAGGCCAATGGCCA
>JABCYT010000744.1 GCA_013290035.1 Alphaproteobacteria bacterium | reverse complement strand
GACCAAGCGCTTCGGCGACGCCGTCGCGGTCGACAATGTCAGCCTGCGCATCCCGGCCGGCTGCTATTGCTGCCTGCTGGGCCCGAGCGGCTGCGGCAAGACCACGACCTTGCGCATGATCGCCGGTCACGAGGAGGCGACCGAGGGCGACATCATCCTGGGCAGCGAAAACATCACCAACGCGGCCCCGGCCAGCCGCGGCACGGCGATGATGTTCCAGAGCTACGCGCTGTTTCCACACCTCGATTGCACCGACAACGTGGCCTTCAGCCTGCGCATGCGCGGCGTCGACAAGGACACCCGCCGCGCGCGCGCGCTCGACATGCTGAAGCGCGTGCAGATGGAGCCGTTCGCCGGTCGCCTGCCGGCGCAGCTCTCGGGCGGCCAGCAGCAGCGGGTGGCGCTGGCGCGCGCGCTGATCACCGACCCGCAGGTCCTGCTGCTCGACGAGCCCCTCTCGGCGCTCGATCCCTTCCTGCGCATCCGCATGCGCGAGGAATTGAAGAGCCTGCAGACGCGGCTCGGCATCAGTTTCATCCACGTCACCCACAGCCAGGACGAGGCGATGGCGCTGGCCGACCTCGTGGTGGTGATGAATCACGGCAGGATCGAGCAGGCCGCCACCGCGCGCGAGGTCTTCAACAAGCCGGCGTCGGCCTTCGTGGCGCGCTTCATCGGCGGCCACAACGTGCTGCCGGCGGCGGTCGCCCGGGCACCCAGCGAGGCGGCTTTCGTCGCCATCCGCGCCGACCGCATGAGCGTGGCCGCCGGCGCCGCGGCTTCGGTCGGCGCCTCGTCGATCGCGGGCGTGGCGCGCTCGGTCGAGTATCTCGGCTCGACCGTGCAGGTCGGCATCGACGTGATCGGCCTCGACGCCCTGTCCGCGGTGGTGCCCGAGGAGCGCTTCGACGCCGCGCCGGTGCGGCCCGGCGAGCCGGTGGTTCTGTCGTGGAAACCCGAGGACGTCCACGTTCTCGGACATTGAAGTCAACCGAAGGAGGAACAGGAGATGGCTCGTAAATTCAACGGCGCTTTCGGCCGCCGTAAGGTCCTGAAGGGCGCGGCGGGCATCGCCGGCGCGGCGCTGGGAAGCGGCGCGGTCACCGGCTTCCCGACCCTGTGGGCCCAGAACAACAAGAACATCGTGCTGCGCCAGTGCGGCACCGGCGTGTCGGCGATCAACGAGATCGCCGAGAAGTGCAAGGCCGACCTCGGCATCACCCTGCAGATGACGGCGCTCGACTCCGACGCCGTCGTGCAGCGGGTGGTGACCCAGCCGAACTCCTTCGACATCGGCGACATCGAATACTGGATGATCAAGAAGGTCTTCCCGGCCAACAACCTGCAGGCGATGGACGTCAAGAAGATCAAGTACTTCGACAAGATCGTGCCGATCTTCACCACCGGCAAGCTGAAGCCCGACAGCGTGATCGCCCAGGGCACGGCGCCCAACACGGTGAGCTTCGTCGAGGGCGCCGGGTCGACCAAGTTCGCCAAGGGCCAGACCCAGTGGTTCACCATCGTGCCGACGATCTACAACGCCGACACCCTGGGCATCCGCCCCGACCTGGTCGGCCGCAAGATCGACAGCTGGAAGGACATCCTCGACCCCAAGTTCAAGGGCAAGACGTCGATCCTGAACATTCCTTCGATCGGCATCATGGACGCCGCGATGATCTGCGAAGCGGCCGGCATCGCCAAGTATGTCGACAAGGGCAACATGACCAAGCCGGAGATCGACAAGACCATCGATTTCCTGATCAAGACCAAGAAGGACGGCCAGTTCCGCGCCTTCTGGAAGACCTTCGACGAGTCGGTGAACCTCATGGCCTCGGGCGAGGTCGTGATCCAGTCGATGTGGTCGCCGGCGGTGTCGGCGGTGCGCGGCAAGGGCGTGCCTTGCACCTACCAGCCGCTCAAGGAAGGCTACCGCGCCTGGGGCGGCGGGCTCACGATGGCCAAGCACCTGCAGGGCGCGCAGCTCGACGCGGCCTACGAGTACATCAACTGGTACCTGTCAGGCTGGACCGGCGCCTTCCTCAACCGCCAGGGCTACTACTCGGCGGTGCTCGAGACGGCCAAGGCCAACATGACGCCCGACGAGTGGGGCTTCTGGATGGAAGGCAAGCCCGCCCAGGGCGACATCAAGAACCCGCAGGGCCAGGTGGTCGAGAAGGCCGGCGCGGTGCGCGACGGCGGCTCGTTCTACGAACGCATGGGCTCGGTCGCCTGCTGGAACGCCGTGATGGATGAAGACCGCTACATGGTCCAGAAGTGGAATTCGTTCATCGCCGCTTGATCTTTGCTGGGGGCGCGCCACTCCAGTGGCGCGTCTTCCTCCTTCATTTATGCAAGAAAGAGATCGCGCGACTGGAGTCGCGCGCCCCCAGCCCCCAATGAAACGCGTTTCCGCCTGGATCACCTACCTGCAGGTGGCGCCGTTGGCGCTGGTGTTCCTGCTGTTCCTGGTCGTGCCGATCCTCACCATCGTCGTGGTGAGCTTCTTCGACTACAACACCACCCAGATCATCCCCGACTTCCTGATCCAGAACTACGAGGAGCTGCTGTTCTCGCCGGTCACCTGGCGGACCTACGCGCAGACCGTCGAGTTCGCCGTCATCACCTGGGTGCTGACCCTGCTGATCGGCTTCACCGTCGCCTATTTCCTGGCCTTCCATGTCCGCTCGGCGACCTGGCAGACGGTGCTCTTCCTGGTCTGCACCATCCCGTTCTGGACCTCCAACGTCATCCGCATGATCTCG
>JABCYT010000743.1 GCA_013290035.1 Alphaproteobacteria bacterium | reverse complement strand
CCGCGACGGCCGCTTGGGCTCGATCGGCGGCGGCGCCGACGAGGTCATGCTGCAGATCATCTCCAAGCTGATGGGCACCCTGCCCCGATTGGGCAACCGATGAGGACTCTTGCCGGACCGCGGGCCTCCAGGCCCGCATCATGATCATGAGCGGGCCTGGAGGCCCGCGGTCCGGCAAGATAGGAGGTCACCGTGCAATTCACCCCTGAACATGCCGAGATCCGCCGCACCTTGCGGGCCATCATCGACAAGGACATCAACCCGCATGTCGAGCAATGGGAAGAGGACGAAATCTTCCCCGCTCACGAGGTCTTCAAGAAGCTGGGCGACGCCGGCCTTCTAGGTATCAACAAGCCCGTCGAGTACGGCGGCATGGGTCTCGACTATTCCTACGCCATGGTGATGGCGGAGGAGCTGGGCCACATCAATTGCGGCTCGGTGCCCATGGCGATCGGCGTGCAGACCGACATGGCGACGCCGGCGCTCGCCCGCTACGGCAGCGACGAGCTGCGCCGCCAGTTCCTGGCGCCCTCGATCGCCGGCGACTACGTGGCCTGTCTCGGCGTCTCCGAGGTGGGCGCCGGCTCCGACGTCGCCTCGCTCAAGACGACAGCCCGGCGGGTCGGCGGCGACTGGCTGATCAACGGCGGCAAGATGTGGACCACCAACGGCACGCAAGCCGACTGGATGTGCCTGCTGGCCAATACCGGCGAAGGCGCGGTGCACAAGAACAAGTCGCTGATCTGCCTGCCCATGAAGACCAAGGGCGTGCAGGTGGTGAAGAAGCTCGACAAGCTCGGCATGCGCAGCTCCGACACCGCGCAGATCTTCTTCGACGACGTCAAGGTGCCGGTCAAAAACCTGATCGGCCAGGAAGGCATGGGCTTCATCTACCAGATGCAGCAGTTCCAGGAGGAGCGGCTGTGGGGCGCCATCTCGGCCGTGGTCGGCATGGAGCGGCTGATCGACCAGACCGTCGAATACACCCGCGAGCGCAAGGTCTTCGGCCGGCCGCTGCTCGACAACCAGGTGATCCATTTCAAGCTCGCCGAGCTTCGCACCGAGGTCGAGCTGGTCCGCTCGCTGTGCTATCGCGCCTGCGAGGAATATCTCGACGGCACCGACGTCACCATGCTGGCCTCGATGGCCAAGCTCAAGGCCGGCCGCATGCTGCGCGTCGTGACCGACGGCTGCCTGCAATATTGGGGCGGTGCGGGCTATCTGTGGGAATCGCCCACGGCGCGCGCCTTCCGCGATTCGCGCCTCGCCTCGATCGGCGGCGGCGCCGACGAGGTCATGCTGCAGATCATCGCCAAGCTGATGGGCACCTTGCCGCGCCTGGAAAACCGTTGATGGAGGACACGATGGCGGAATTCTCCTCCAAGTACGAAACCCTGCTGCTTCGGCGCGACCGCTCGCGGCTGTACGTGACGCTCAACCGGCCGCAGGTGAAGAACGCGCTGAACCCGGTGCTGATCGGCGAGCTGCGCACCGTGTTCGAGAACCTGCGCGAACGGCGCGACATCAAGGTCGTGATCCTGCGCGGCGCCGGCGGCACCTTCTGCGCCGGCGCCGACCTCAAGAACATGGAGCAGAGTTTCAGCGGGAATCCTCGCGCCGGCGAGAAGGACCCGATCGCCCTCAGCAACCGAGAATACGGCAGCTTCCTCGAGATGGTGAACACGACGCCACAGGTCGTGGTCGCCGCCGTCGAGGGTTACGCCATCGCCGGCGGCTTCGGCCTGCTCTGTGTCTCCGACGTGGCGATCTGCACCGAGGATGCGGGCTTCGCCATGAGCGAGACCGCGATCGGCATCGTGCCGGCGCAGATCGCGCCCTTCGTGGCGGCCCGCATCGGCGTGCCGCAGACGCGGCATCTCGCGCTGACGGCGGCGCGCTTCAAGGGCCCCGAGGCGCTGCGGCTGGGCATCGTGCATCATCTCGTGAAGGACTCGGCCGCGCTCGACGCCAGGCTGGAAGAAATCCTGAAGCAGATCGACCGCTGCGCGCCCCTGGCCAATGCCCTCACCAAGGCCGTCGTGATGAAGGTCGGCAGCGAGCCGCTTTCCGCCGTGCTCGACTTCGCCGCCGACAAATTCGCCGAGGCACGCCGCAGCCCCGAGGCCGCCGAGGGCCTGCGCGCCTTCGCCGAAAAGCGTCCGCCGAAATGGGTGACCGAATGATCGCCGTGCGCGCAGACGATCTACCCGCACGTCGCGGATCGGACTACCCCTCGCCGCACGATGCGCCCTGCCGCGAGCGGATCCGTCGTGCCTTGGGCGATGCCTTCGGACTGTCCCAGTTTGGAGCCAATCTCCTCGAGCTGCCGCCGGGAACATGGTCGTCGCAACGTCACTGGCACGAACGGCAGGAAGAGCTCGTCTACGTGCTCGAAGGCGAGGTGGTGCTGGTGACCGACGAGGGGGAAACGACTCTTACGCCGGGCATGACAGCCGGCTTTCGCGCCGGCACCGGAAACGGCCATCATCTCATCAATCGTTCCGACCGGACCGCGCGAGTCATCGAAGTCGGCACGCGTACTGTCGAAGAGGTTGCCCACTATCCTGACATCGGGATGATGGTTCGCGACGATGCCGGAGGGTCGGATTATTTCACCGCCGACGGGCGGCCGCTGAAATGAACTTCAGCAAGATCCTGGTCGCCAACCGCGGCGAGATCGCCTGGCGGGTCATGCGCACGGCGAAAGCGATGGGCTATCGCACCGTCGCGGTCTATTCCGACGCCGACAAGGACGCGCCCCAC
>JABCYT010000742.1 GCA_013290035.1 Alphaproteobacteria bacterium | reverse complement strand
AATGGCCACGAGGCTGCCGAAAAACCCCGGCTCGCGGGCGATCTTGCCGACTTCCTTCATGCCCTCGGGCTCGATGCCGAGATGGCTGACCGCGACCGACAGTGCTTCGGTGACCAGCACGCCCAGCACGACGGGCCGCCAGCCGACAGGGCGGAAGCCCAGCGCCGACAAAGCCGTCCAGCCCATCGGTGCGACCACTGCCAGCACCGCGAGCAGGCCTGCGGCGAAGAACGCAGTGATGACTGCCAACGTGCCGTAATCGCGCGCCAACCAGACGGCGGGGGCCACCAGTGCCACGAGCACGGGCAGAAAGATCAGGACCGTCCATCCCCGGATGACGGAGAAATCCTTGTGAATCAACGGGTTACTTCCAGACTCCACGCCTTTTGACTCCATGGCCGGCAGGCCTTATACCCCGGCCGCTCAATCGGTCGTGCCGATTTCTACCGGTTCCCCCTTCGGGGAGCTCCGCTGATCCGCGAAGGTTCGCGCATCGGCGTGATTTTCGTTTGGGCGAACGGAGTTGTGAAAGGCATGTTCGAGGGTCTCAGCAAACGTCTGGGCGACGTCTTCGACAAGCTGCGCGGCCGCGGAGCGCTGTCGGAAGCCGACGTCGACGCAGCCCTGCGCGAGGTCCGGACCGCCCTGCTCGAGGCCGACGTGGCGCTGCCCGTCGTGCGGCAGTTCATCGATGCGGTGCGTCCCAAGGCGATCGGCGCCGATGTGATCCGCTCGGTCACGCCGGGCCAGATGGTGGTCAAGATCGTCAACGATCACCTGGTCGAGATGCTGGGCGGCACCGTGGCCGACCTCGACCTCAACGCCATCCCGCCGGTCGTCATCCTCATGGTCGGCCTGCAGGGTTCGGGCAAGACCACGTCCTCGGCCAAGATCGGCTATCGCCTGAGCCAGGGCCCGCAGGGCATGGCGGCCGAATTCGGCGGCAGCTTCTCGATCAAGCGCCGCGTCATGATGGCCTCGCTCGACACCCGCCGGCCGGCCGCCCAGCAGCAGCTCAAGATCCTGGGCGAGCAGACCGGCGTGCCGACCCTGCCGATCGTGCCGCTCGAGATGCCGCTCGCCATCACGCGGCGCGCGCTGGAGACGGCGCGGCGCGAGGGCTTCGACGTGCTGATCCTCGACACGGCGGGCCGCCTGTCGATCGACGAGGAGCTGATGAAGGAGGTCGCCGACATCAGCGACCTCGCCAAGCCCAAGGAAACGCTGCTGGTCGCCGACGCCATGACCGGCCAGGACGCGGTCAACGTTGCCAAGGCCTTCAACGATCGCCTCGCCGTCACCGGCATCGTGCTGACGCGAGTCGACGGCGATGCGCGCGGCGGCGCCGCGCTCTCGATGCGCGCCGTCACCGGCCGGCCGGTCAAGCTGATCGGCGTCGGCGAGAAGTTCGATGCGCTGGAGCCATTCCATCCCGACCGCATCGCCAGCCGCATCCTCGGCATGGGCGACATCGTCTCGCTGGTCGAGCGCGCCGCCGAGACGATCGACAAGGAAGACGCCGAGAAGCTCGCGGCCAAGGTCCGCAAGGGCCAGTTCGACATGGACGACCTGCTGAGCCAGCTGCGCCAGCTGCGCAAGATGGGCGGCCTGTCGGGCCTGATGGGCATGCTGCCCGGCGCCATGCAGGCCAAGGCGGCGATGTCCAAAGCCAAGATCGACGAGAAGCAGCTCAAGCGCCAGGAGGCCGTCATCCTCGCCATGACGCCCAAGGAGCGGCGCAATCCCGACCTGATCCATGCCTCGCGCAAGAAGCGCATCGCCAAGGGATCGGGCGTGGCTGTCCAGGACGTCAACAAGCTCCTGAAGCAGCACGCCGACATGCTGAAGATGATGAAGCGCGTCAACAAGCTCGGTGAAAAGGGATTCATGCGCAGCCTCGGCGGCATGACGCCGCCGCCCGGCTTCCCGCGCTGAAGGCTCAGTGAAACTCAACACCATCGGACGAATCGAAAGAGAGGACTTTCAGGAATGCTAGCGATCCGCATGACCCGGCACGGCGCCAAGAAGCGTCCGTTCTTCCACATCGTGGTGGCCGATTCGCGCAGCCCGCGCGACGGCCGCTTCATCGAGAAGCTCGGTACCTACAACCCCCTGCTGCCGCGCGAGCACGCCCAGCGCATCACGCTCGACAAGGAGCGCATCGCCCACTGGCTGAAGGTCGGCGCCCAGCCGTCGGACCGGGTCGCCAAGTTCCTCTCCCAGGCCGAGATGATGAAGCCGCGCGAGCGGCGCGAGCAGACCAAGAAACCGCAGCCGCGCGCCAAGGCGCAGGAGCGCATGAAGGCCGCCGCAACCGCCGCTGCCGCGCCGCCCGCCGAGGGCGGTGAGAAGGAGGCCGTGGCGAGCTGATGAGTCGTTCTGATGACTAAGGGCCGCGTCCTGCTGGGCGTCGTGGCGGCGCCACACGGGGTGCATGGCCTGGTGCGCATCAGGAGCTTCACCGAGGACCCGATGGCGATCGCCTCCTATGGCGCGCTGTCGGACGAGACGGGGCAGAAGCGGTACCGGGTCGAGGCATTGAGCGCCGTCAAGGGCGCGGTGCTGGCCCGGATCGAGGGCGTAGCCGATCGAACGGCGGCCGAGGCAGCGCGGGGATTGCGGCTCTATGTGGAGCGCAGCGCACTGCCGGCAACGGGCGAGCGGGAGTGGTACGAGGCGGACCTTGTCGGGCTCGCCGCGGTCGGCCGGGACGGCCGGGATTGGGGAAAGGTCTTGGCCTTCCACGATTTCGGGGCCGGACGGG
>JABCYT010000741.1 GCA_013290035.1 Alphaproteobacteria bacterium | reverse complement strand
CGCGGTAACCGGAACAGGATCAGCACGCCGCCGGCGATCAGTCCGGCCGTGAAGACGCCCATCGGCGAGGCGAGCTGCCCGAGGATTTTCAGAACGATGAAGCTATTCACGTCACCCCGTCGGTTGGCGGGCTATACTAGCCCGCAACGCGTCCGGCAAAGAGTTAGAACATGATCTCGAATTCGCTTCCCAACGATGCCGCTCTGCGGACACGCGCCCAACGCGTGATCCCCGGCGGCATGTACGGCCATCTCAACGTCGCCCGCCTGCCGCCCGGCTATCCGCAGTTCTTCGCCCGCGCCGAGGGCGCCACCTTGTGGGACGTCGACGGCAACGCCTATGTCGACTTCATGTGCGCCTACGGGCCGATGGTGCTGGGCTACGGCAACCGCGAGGTCGAGGACGCAGCCTCCACGCAGCGCGCGCTGGGCGACGTCTTGACCGGCCCGTCGGAGCGGCTGGTCGAGCTGGCGGAAAAGCTGGTCGGCATGGTGGCGCACGCCGACTGGGCACTGTTCCAGAGGAACGGCACCGACGCCACGACGCTCTGCGTGGTGGTGGCGCGCGCCGCCACCAAGAAGCGCAAGATCCTGGTGGCGCGGGGCGCCTATCACGGCTCGGCGCCATGGTGCACGCCCCATCCCGCCGGCACGACCGCCGAGGATCGCGTGCATCTCGTGCATTACGACTACAACGACATGGCAAGCCTTTTGGCCGCGGCGCAGTCGGTCGAAGGCGACGTCGCGGGCGTGATCGCCTCGGCGTTCAAGCACGACTACGGCAAGGACCAGGAACTGCCGACGCCTGAATTCGCCCGCGCCGTCCGCAAGCTGTGCGACGAGACCGGCGCGGCGCTGATCCTCGACGATGTGCGCGCGGGCTTTCGCCTGCATCTCGGCGGCAGCTGGGAGACGGTGGGCGTGCGGCCCGACCTCGCCGCCTACTCGAAGGCGATCGCCAACGGCTACACCCTGGCCGCCGTCACCGGCAGCGACCGCTTCCGCGACGCCGCCGCCTCGGTGTTCATGACCGGATCGTTCTGGTGCGGGGCGGCGTCGATGGCCGCGTCGCTCAAGACGCTGGAGATCTTCGAACGCGACGGCACGATCGCCACCATGGCGCAGCTCGGCCAACGCTTGCGCGACGGGCTCGCGGCGCAAGCCAAGGCGCATGGCCTGGTGCTGCGCCAGAGCGGGCCGGCGCAGATGCCGACCGTGCTGTTCGCCGACGATCCCGACGTCGAGAAGGGCCGGCTGTTTGCGTCGGAAGCGCTGCGCGGCGGCGCCTGGATCCATCCGCAGCACAACATGTTCCTGTCGGCCGCGCACACCGACGCCGACATCGACCGCGCCCTGCAGGCGACCGACGGCGCGATGGCCGCCGTGCGCAAGAGCTTCGGGCGGGATTAGAGTCTTCGCTGGGCGCGCGCGACTCCAGTCGCGCGTCTTCGTCGTGGATCAATGAAAGATCGCGCCACTGGAGTGGCGCGCCCCCAGCAAAAAGAAGGGCGGGCCCGGCTTGCGCCGGGACCCGCCCGATCTTTCCCCGTCGAAGACGGAGCTAGATGGCTTCCTTGAGATCCTTGGCGACGCGGAAGGCGACCTTCTTCGACGCCTTGATCTTGATCGCCTCGCCGGTCGCCGGGTTGCGGCCCATGCGCGCCGGACGATTGCGCACCTGAAGGATGCCGAGGCCCGTGATGCGGACCTTGTTGCCCTTCTTGAGGTGCTTCACGACCAGACCGATGAAGTCTTCGAGGGCGCCGGTGGCGTCCTTCTTGGTCATGCCGGTCTTCTCGGCCAATTCGGCCGCGACCTTGGAAAGCGGAACGGTCGGAACGGACGGTTTGGATGTTGCGGGTGCGGTTGCCATAGTGAGGGGTCCCTTACATTTCTTGTTGCGCCAACGTCTTCCTGACGCCCCAGGACAGCGTTGGACGGCCCAAGATTATCCACGAATCGCCTTCCCACAAGTCCGGAATCCACGAAAAATGTCGATTCTTGGGGCTTTTTCGGTCATTTGAGGCAACCATCCACAGACGCAGAGAGAGCGTAGCGTGTCGAGCCCTGGCCTGATCCCGACTTTCAGCACCGCCGTAAACACCTGGCAGTGCGATGAAAACGACCATCTGAACGTTCAGTTCTATACCGAGTTCGGCCACGAGGCGTCGGTTCACCTGCTCGCCAGCCTGGGCCTCGGCCCGCGCGCGCAACGTGCCGCGGGGATCACGCTCGACGCCGCCTGGGACCATGTCCGCTACCTGCGCGAGTTCCGCGAGGTCGATCCCGTCGAGGTGCTGTCGGCTCCGGTCGAGGTCGGCGAGCGCCATCTGACGGCCTATCACGAGATCCGCAACGCGTCCGACGGCACGGTCGCGGCGACGATGCGCCGGCAGATCGCAAGCGACAGACCGTGGCCCGATCCCTTCCGCGCGCGCGCCGAAGCGGCAAGCATGGCGCTGCCTGCGAACGCCCAGCCGCGCAGCGTCGGCACGCTCGCTCTGCCCGATCTGACGCTCGCCGATGCCGCGCGCACGGGACTCGTCGATATCGGCCGCACGGTGATCACGCCGGCCGAGTGCGACGAGCGCGGCGCGTTCCTGCCGCATCATCTGTTCGGCCGCTACTCCGATGGCGCACCGTTTCTGTGGAATCATCTCGGCTTCGACCGCACCGCCATGCAGGAGCGCGGCGAAGGCTCGGTCGTGGTCGAGATGCTGAACCACTATCGCCGGCCGCTGCAGGCCGGCGAACTGCTGGTGGTGATGAGCGGG
>JABCYT010000740.1 GCA_013290035.1 Alphaproteobacteria bacterium | reverse complement strand
GCCCATCAGCGCGGTCGCCGCACCCAGCGCGAAGCCGGCGACGTTCCACAGCGGCGACAGCACGGTGGGCCTGACGCGACGCTCGCCCAGCAGGCGGTCGAACACCTTGTTGTGCTCGCGCTCGGCGCGCGCCATGACGGCGATCTTGCGGCCGGCCTCGCCGTTGGCCCGGCCGGTCCAGCGCAGCGCGGCGAGCTGGCCCTGGTAGATGCGCACGGCGCCCAATTCACCCGCCTGGTCGACGCGAATGGTGCGCTCGATCAGCGCGCGCGCCTCGGGATCGCCGGGATTGCGGACTTCGCCGGTCTTCATGGGCGCGACCTCACCCAGCGCGCCACGCCGGAGGCCAGCACGAAAGCCAGGCCAGCCGAGACGATCGCGTTCCAGCCGGCCATCGAGATGCCCCACATCTCCCACGCCGCCTGGTCGCAGCGCACCATCTTGGCGCCGAACAGGTATTTCTTGAGCTGCTCGGGCGAAAGCCCGCGCGGTACGTTGCCCGAGCAGGCCTGCGGGCCCTCCCACCAGTGATACTCGACGCCGACATGGAAGACGCCGATCACTGCCGTGACGAGCAGCGCCGTGATCGCGGTCAGTACCAGCACCAGGCCGAGCCGCGGCCGGGCGAAGGCGGCGAGGGCCGCCAGGCCCGCCGCGATGGCGACCATGTGCGGCCAGCGCTGCAGGTAGCACAGGTCGCACGGCGGCAGGCCGACGACGTACTGGAAGTAATAGGCGCCGCCCAACAACGCGCCGCTGCCCAGGGCGGCGAGCAGGCCGAGCTGGCTGGGCAGAGGCAGGCGTTCGGACAGAGTCACGGACATCGCCACGAGCATCACTCAGAAAAGATAGCGAAAGACGACGAAGCCGCCGACCAGCGCGATCAGGAACAACCAGGTCACGAGCGTCAGCCGCTTCTCGATGAAGGCGCGGATCGGCTCGCCGAATTTCCACAGCAACGCTGCCACGACGAAGAAGCGTACGCCACGCGTCACAATCGAAGCCCACACGAATGTGAAGAGGTCGAAATGTGCCGCCCCCGAGGCGATGGTTACCAGCTTGTAAGGAATGGGGGTGAGGCCTTTGATCAGGATGATCCAGATGCCGTATTCCGCGAACCCGGCGCGGAACGCCGCCAATCCCGACTGCAGGCCGTATGTCTTGACGACCCATTCGCCGATCGTTTCGAAGAAGTAATAGCCGATGGCGTAGCCCAGAAGCCCGCCCACCACGGAGCAGACGGTGCAGACCAGCGCGATGCGGAAGGCCTTGTCGCGGTTGGCCAGCACCATCGGTATCAGCATCACATCCGGCGGGATGGGGAAGATCGAGCTTTCGAGGAAGGAGATGGCGCCCAGGATGGGAATCGCGCGCGGGTGACCCGCGAGGCGGATCACCCAGTCATAAAGGCTGCGCAGCATGTGACTATTCGGCCGCCTGCTTCAGTCGGGTCGGCACGGTCTCGCCGGCGAACAGCGCGGCGCGCGCGGCCTCGTACTCGGCCTTGAGCCGGGCCACGATCTCGGCGGCGGGCGGGGCGTCGAAGATCTGGCCGACGCCCTGGCCCGCGCCCCAGATGTCGCGCCAGGCCTTGGCCTTGGAGTTGCCGCCCGAGCCGAAGTTCATCTTGCTCTTGTCGGCCTCGGGCAGGTCGTCGGGATCGAGGCCGGCGGCGGCGACGCTGCGCTTCAGGTAATTGCCGTGCACGCCGGTGAAGAGGTTGGTGTAGATGATTTCCTCGCCAATCGAATCGATGATGCACTGTTTGTTGCCGTCGGTCGCGTTGGCTTCCTTGCTGGCCGTGAAGCGCGTGCCGATATAGGCGAGGTCGGCGCCGACCGCCTGCGCCGCCAGCACCGAGGCGCCGTTGGCGATCGCGCCCGAGAGCAGCAGGCAGCCGTCGTAGAACTGGCGCACTTCGGGGACGAGCGCGAAGGGCGACAGGCGGCCGGCATGTCCGCCGGCGCCGGCGCAGACCAGGATCAGGCCATCGACTCCCGCCTGCAGCGCGCGCTTGGCGTGGGTGATGTTGGTCACGTCGTGGAACACCAGGCAGCCGTAACGCTTGGCCGACTTCACCACGTCGTCGGGCGCGCGCAACGAGGTGATCTGGATCGGCACCTTGTATTTCTCGCAGAGCTCGACGTCGTGCTGCAGCCGGTCGTTGGAACCGTGCACGATCTGGTTGACCGCGAACGGCGCCACCTTACGGTCCGGGTATTTCTGCTTGTACTCGCGCAGCTCCGTGGTGATGCGTTGCAGCCAGGTTTCTAGCATTTCCTTGGGCCGCGCGTTCAGCGCCGGAAAGGCGCCGACGATGCCCGCCTTGCACTGCTCGATCACCAGATCGGGATTGGAGACGATGAACAGCGGCGCGCCGACCACCGGAATCGACAGGTTGTCGCGCAGCAGAGCCGGAAGGGCCATGGGGTTTCGCTCCTTGGAAGGCCTATTCGCAGAATTGGGTCGGACCTAGCACGAAGCGCCGCGGTCGTCGTCTATTTCAGCATCGAGTAGGGGCCGCCTCTTTCCAGCGCGCGCTTGTAGCCCGGCCGCGCCTGGATGGCTTCGACGAAGGCTTTCAGTCTCGGCAGCCGCCCGCCGAGACCGGCGCGGGCGGCGGCGGCCTCGATGGGAAAGCTCATTTGGATGTCGGCGGCGGTGAAGTCGGCGCCGGCGAACCAGTCGCGGCTGGAAAGCTCGCTTTCGAGGAAGGCGAAGTGGTTGGAGATCTGCGGGCCGAGCAGCGTCTTGTCGGCGCCGGCCGAGATCATGC
>JABCYT010000739.1 GCA_013290035.1 Alphaproteobacteria bacterium | reverse complement strand
GAAGATCGCCTTGCTCGTGGCCGAGCGCGCGAGCCTGCAGGCGCGCGCCGACGGCGAGGCGCGCATCAGCCTGTTGCCGGCGTTTCGCGCCGCCAGCCTCATGACCGATGCGTTGGCGGCGCGCTCCGAGCCCGATGCCGAGCGTGCATTCGACGGCTTGCCGCCGGTCCGGCGCCAGGTCTTCGCTGCGATCGCCGCGCTGAACGACGCGCTGCGAGAGGCCCTGGAGCGGCCGAGCGTCGAGGCGCGGCTTGCGGCGCTCAAGGCGGCGGAGAGCGCGGCGGCCGAACTCGATCGGCTGGCCGGCCTCGACACTGCGCCGCTGATTCTGTCGTTTACGCCCCGCTTCGTGCCGCCGCGCCGTACAGCGGCCGCCACAGGTTCGCGCGATCAGGATCCGCCGGTCGAGATCGAGGTGGTCGGCCCGCGCCTGAGCATCGGCGGCCTGCCGCCGGTGCTCGCGGTCGGCACATGGCGCGGCGCGGCCACCGTCGCACCGGAGCGGCTGCGTTTTGCCGTGCCGCGCGCCGCCTTCACCACGGACCCCAAGCGGACGCTTTTTGCGATCGGCACGCTGTCGGTGCACGGTCCCGGGAGAAGCGTGGCCTTCCAGCTTCTGTTCGTCGTGCTGCCCGACAGCCCTGGAGCATTCGCTCTCGATCAGCGGGTGCAATCGACGACACCCGAGTCGAATACACTGGTGTCGCCGGAAATCCTGGCGCGCGCACCAGCCGGCGAGACGCGTACGGTGCGCCGCTGCTTCGACCCGCCGCCCGGCTGGCGTTTCGATCAGGAGCGTCGCCGCGTGGTCATCGTCGAGCGGCTGGGCTGGCACGACGACCTTGGCGATCCGACGTTGAACGGCGGCTCGGTCGAGTTCGTGCCCGAGGAAAAACCAGGCCAGATCTGCGTCGCCGTGATCGCCCGGCCCGTCACGCGCCAGGCGCGGACGGCGACGATCGGCCGCTTCGAGGCCACGCTGCTGCGCGACCGGCCGGTCGAGCAGGTGGTGAAGAGCGGCATTCGCGCGCTCGATTGGCACGAACCCGTTCGCGTCCCGATAGAGCCAGGCATGACGGAGTGGAAACTCTACGTCCGGCTGTTCGACGAGATCGACCGCGAGTTCGCCGACACCGGGGTGTCGACCGCCTTTCTGCGCATCAGCCGCGATGACGACGGCCAGGCCATCGTCCTGCAGGCCGATCCGACGGCGGAGCCCTAAGAGTCTCTCCGACGAAAACGGAATCGTTCAAATCGTAGCAACAGCCAACGACCTCATCCTGAGGAGCATCGCGCAGCGATGCGTCTCGAAGGATGGGCGACAGCACGTGCTCGTTGCCCACCCTTCGAGACGGCCGCTTCGCGGCCTCCTCAGGGTGAGGTGATTTCGTCTCGGTCGGAAAGGCTCTAGCGGCCGCGCGCCTCGAGCCGCAGGCGCCTCTTGCCGGCGGCGTCCAGCAGATCGAGCGTCATGCCGGCGAGTTGGGCCTGGCGGACCGCGCCAAGGGCATCGAGGAAGCGGCGCTCCATTGCGCCGACCGACGGCGCGCAGCCGATCAAGGTCGTCGCTGACGGGAGGAAGCGCAGGCCCTCGGGATCGAGCTCATAGCTGCCGACGAGCGAATTGCAGCCGGTCGAGGCCGTGTATTTCCCGTGGTCGTCGAGACGCAGCGTCGGACGCTGTCGCCAGTCATCGAACGCCGGACGCTCGCCATCGATCTCGAGCATGCGCCAGTCGGTGCCGCGCAACGCGGCGCTGCGCGGCGCCAGCGGCGGGCAGGCGCCGTCGCGGCTCAAGCTCAGAAAGCGCTCGATGCGGATCTCGCCGTCGGCGAAGCCACCGATGACCTGGACGTAGAGCTGGGCATCGCGCGACGGCGTCGCTTCGGTCCAGGCGTGCTCGAGATCGGGTTCGGCGCCTTTCGGAGCCACCGGGTAGGTTCGACCGGTCAGGCATTCGGCAAACAGGCCGCCGTTCGGCGTGTCGCGATAGAGGCCGGCGAGCTGAAAGCTGCCCTCGATCAGATCGGGCTTGGGCGCACGCACCAACTCGGTGCCGTTCTCGGTGACCAGCCGGTCGCCGTTGGCTTCGCGAAAGGCGCGCCGGGCCACCGTGCCGCCCCGCAGCACCAGGCGCACGCCACCATCGACTTCCTGGAACCATTGGCCGAGGTCGAGAACCGGCTCGCCGCCATCGCGCGTTTCACGCAGGCGGAAGATGCCGTCTGGAAAGAGAGTGATGGTGAGCCCGCCGCCTTCGTAGGTCCGCGGCGGCTCGCCGGGCCGGCCGACGGCGTGGCAGCGCATCGAGCGGCCCGCCGCGGTGAGCGTCGCCTCGCGACCCCGCCCGCTGAGCTCGTAATAGGAATCGCCGTAGGCAAACCCCGAGCCGGCCTGCAGGCGCGACAGCTCGATCTCCGGCTGACCCGGAACGGTGAGGGTTGCGAGGTCACCATCCTTGGAGAAGACGGCGGCGAAATCGGTCCCGCCGGGGCAGGCATACATGACTTCCAGGCCGGGCGGTTGGGCGTCGGGCGAGGATGAGGCCGTGGGCGGCGACGGCACCACAGCCTGTGGCGCCGCCGTCTGCGCGGCGGCCGCGCCGGCGGCCAGCAACACAAGAGAGAACATCAATCGTTTCATCACACCGCCTCGCCCTGGGGTTCCGGAATCCTGCCATCGGCCGACAGCAGCACGGCGAGCGGCCGCGTGGTCTCGAACTGCGCCAGGACGATCAGTGCCACCACCATGATGGGCACGCACAGGAACATGCCGACC
>JABCYT010000738.1 GCA_013290035.1 Alphaproteobacteria bacterium | reverse complement strand
GGTCGATTCTGGCAACGGCGCCCGTGGTCGATAATCCGAAGAGCGCCAGCCTGCTCGGCAGCAACGGCCACAAGCCGATGGCGCAAAGCCACGCCCTGCGCGGCATCACGTCGGAAGTGGCGGTCTACGAGATTCCCTAGGTCCGCCGGAAAGCCCCTAAGCGGCTTCCTGGCCGCCCAGATAGGCATCGCGAACGCGCGGATCGGAGCGCAGGTCTGCCGCCGGTCCGTCGAGGATGATGCGGCCGGTCTGCAGCACATAGGCATGATGGGCGATCTCGAGCGCCAGGCTGGCATTCTGCTCGACCATGAAAACCGTGGTTCCCTCGCGGTTGATGTCGGCGATGAGGTCCAGTACGCGATCGACCCAGAGGGGCGACAGGCCCATGGTCGGTTCGTCCATGCAGATCAGCTTCGGCCGCCCCATCAGCGCGCGTGCCATGGCGACCATCTGCTGCTCGCCGCCGGACAGTGTGCCGGCGCGCTGTGACAGGCGCTCGGCAAGCTTGGGGAACTGCGCAAGCACACGATCGAGATCCTGGGCGATGGCGCGATGATCCTTGCGGCTGAACGCGCCCATCAGCAGATTTTCGCGCACGCTCATGTCGCCGAACAGACGGCGCGCCTCGGGAACCGATCCGACGCCGCGGCGCACGATCTGCGGCGTGGCGAGGCCGGTGATCGGCTCGCCGGCGAAGCGGACGATGCCGGAAGCCGGCTTCACCAGCCCCAGGATGATCTTCATGGTCGTCGACTTGCCGCTGGCGTTGCCGCCCAGCAGGCAGACGATCTGTCCACGTCCCACCGTGAAGGTGAGGTCGAAATGCACCTGCACGAGGCCGTAGAAGGTATTGACGCCTTCGACGGACAGCAGGGGATCGGCGGCAGGGCTCGCGTCGCTCATTGGGCTGCCTCCACCACGGCCGCGCCGGCGGGACCGCCGCGGCGATGGCCGAGATAGGCCTCGATGACCGCCGGATCGTTGCGCACCTCGGCGGGTCTGCCGTTGGCGATCACCGCGCCCTCGTCCATGACGACGACGCGGTCGGAGAGCTGCATCACCATGTCGAGCTTGTGCTCGATGAGAAGGATCGTCAGGCCGGACTGCTTGAGCTGGCCGATCAGCGCCTGCATCTCCGCCGTTTCGGTCTGGTTCATGCCGGCCGTCGGCTCGTCCAGCAGCAGGAGACGGGGACGCAACGCCAGAGCGCGGGCGATCTCGACCCGCCGCCGATTAGCGTAGGACAGGCTGTAGGCCGGATTGTCCTTGCGCGGCAACAACCGGTCGCCAAAACGGCCGAGGATCTCCAGCGCCTCCTCGCGCAGCCGCTTTTCCTCTGCGCCGACCGAACCGGGCCGCACCAGGGCGAGCACCAGCTCGGCCAGGGGCTCCAGCAGGAAGAGCGGACCGGGCCACGACGGCCGCACCGCCTTGAAACGCACATGGGCGCCCACCAGCACGTTGTCGAGAACGCTGAGATTGGCGAAGACGCGACCGTGCTGGAAGGTGCGTGCGATACCGAGCGTCGCCAGCCGCTCGGCGGCCATGCGGGTGACATCCCGGCCGTCCAGCCGCGCCGTACCGGCGTGGGGCTCGTCGAGCCCGGTCACCAGGTTGAACAAGGTCGTCTTGCCGGCCCCGTTGGGGCCGATGATGCCGACGAACTCGCCTTGGGCGACGTCCAGATCGACATTGTCGACGGCCGTCAGGCCGCCAAAACGGCGTGTGAAACCGCGGACCTCGAGCAGCGGCGCTGCCGTCTTCCCGGTCATATCGTGCCCATCAGGCCCTGCGGACGGAAACGCACGAGCAGCAGCAGGACGAGGCCGTAGATCAAGACGCGGTACTCGGCGGCAACGCGGAATACCTCGGGCAGGCCCACGAGCAGGACCGAACCCACGATCGCGCCGGTCACGTTACCCATGCCGCCCAGGATGACGATGGTCAGGGCCAGGATGGAAAGCTGCGAATTGAACGTTTCGTGGTTGATATAGGAGTAGATATGGGAGGTAACGCCGCCGCTCACGCCGGCGGCGAAGCCGCCGACGATGAAGGCCAGCGCCTTGTAGCGGTCGAGCCGGATGCCGTAGGAGCGCGCGGCAACATCGTCGTCGCGCACCGCGCGCAGGACACGCCCGAGATGCGAGCCCAGCAACCGAAACTGCAGCGCCGCCAGGATGACCAGCAGGCCCAACGTGAACCAGTAGACAGATCGATCGGTATCGAGCTCGATTCCGAACAGCGACAGGGACGGGATGCCTGAAATGCCGATCGGACCGCGCGTCAGGCTTTCCCAATTGAGGATGACCAGACCCACGATCTCGCCGATGGCGAGCGTCGCGATGCTGAGATAGTGGCCGCGCAGCCGGAACGATGGGAAGACGAGGGTCGTGCCCAGCACCGCCGTGATCGCGCCGGCCACCAGGATGGACAGGGTGACCGGCATCCCGAGATCGATGGACAACAGGGCCGAGGCGTAGCCGCCGATGGCGAGAAGTGCCGCGTGCCCCAGCGACACCAGCCCGACCGTGCCGGCGATCAAGGTCAGGCTGAGGCCCAGCAGTCCGTAGAGCCACGAGTTGGTGAGGATCTGCAGGACATAGGGACTCGGCAGGACAAGCGGCAGCAGAGCGGCTGCGACGGCGACCGCAAGCAGCGCAGGCGCCGGTACGTTGAACGGCTTGCTGGGCGCGATGAAGGTGCCGGTCATCGGCTCGGGCGGGGTCTGCCGCCGGCCGGCGAACAATCCGTTGGGCCGCCACACCAGGATGGCGACCAGCAAGAT
>JABCYT010000737.1 GCA_013290035.1 Alphaproteobacteria bacterium | reverse complement strand
GATGTACATCTATCCCGGCACCCAGCACGGCTTTCACAACAACTCGACGCCGCGCTACAACGAGGCGCAGGCCAGGATCGCCTGGGAGCGGACGATCGCCTTCTTCAAGAAGAATCTCGCCTGATGGCTTCAGGGCGTCGCCGAGGAATAGGCCTCGACCGGACCATGGATCGCCATCTTTCCCGGCCTGGCGATCGCGCCCTCCATGTTCGGCCTGTTCGGCGATGCGCCGCAGCCATCGACCCCACGCTGCGCGATCGGTGATCTACGCCCGGCCGAGCACCTCGCTTAATCCACCGAGCGCGTTGAGGGCGGGGGCGAAGCCGCTGAGCGGGGCGGTCTGGATCACCGCCTCGATCACCTCGGTGCGGCTCAGCCCCATGTTGAGCGCTGACTGGCCAAACTTCTTCACCTGGCCATCGAGTCTCAGTGCCGTGAACGCCGCCACGGCGACCAGCGCCCGTCGCCGCAGGTCCAGGCCGGGACGAACCAGATCTCGCCGTAACCGTACTGGATCGCCAGCGGATAGAGCGCGCCCGTCACTTCATTGCCGGGCGCGGCATAGCCCTGTGTCGCGCGCTCGCCGTGCAGCTGCTGCATGAGCTCGCGGCCGCGCGCGCTGAGCGCCTCGAGCGAATCCTCGCGCGCGGTCTCGTTCGGTATCGCCTGGCTCCGCGCCGCGAACACCGCGCTGGCGGCCTCGACGGCATCCTCCGATGCCGCGAAGCCTGCATAGATGCCGATCTGGATCAGGATTTCGACGATCGCCTGTGCCGACAGGCCGAGATCGAGCGCGGCGCCGACATGGCGGCCGAGCTTGCGCAGGCGCTGGACCGCACCAAGGGCCGCGAGCGCGCACACCATACGGTCATCGAGCGCAAGGCCCGGCCGGCTCCAGATCGCGCCGTAGCTCGCCTCGGTGTTGAGCGTCCGCATGAGCGCCGGCGCGCCGTCGTCGTCGCCGAACAGGCGCCGGCGCATCGCTTCGCCTTGCTCGCGCAGCGTGTCGCGTCCGCTCATGGCAACAATCCTCCGATGAAAGTCAAAACACCATCTCGCCGGCGAGATGGCAGCGGGTGAAGTGGCCGGGCGAGATTTCGCGCAGCTCGGGCGCCTCGACGCGGCAGCGGGCGATGGCGTGGCGGCAGCGCGGATGGAAGTAGCAGCCCGATGGCGGCGCGGCGGGGCTGGGCACCTCGCCGCCTAAAATGCCGTCGCTGGTGTGCACCCGCGGATCGGGGACCGGCACGGCACGCATCAGGGCCGCGGTGTAGGGGTGCTGCGGGCTTTTGAAGATTTCGGCGGTCGGCGCCAGCTCGACGAGCTGGCCGACATACATCACCGCGATGCGATCGGAGATGTGGCGCACCACCGAAAGATCGTGGGCGACGAACAGGAAGGTGAGCTTGAGGCGGGCCTGCAGCTCGAGCAGCAGGTTCAGGACCTGCGCCTGGACGGAGACGTCGAGTGCCGAGACCGGCTCGTCGGCGACGACGAGGCGCGGGTTGGTGGCGAGCGCGCGGGCGATGCCGATGCGCTGGCGCTGGCCGCCCGAGAAGGCGTGCGGGAAGCGGTGCATGAATTCGGGCCGCAGGCCGACCAGGCGCAGCAGCTCGGCCACCCGGTCGGCGCGTTCGCGACGGTTGCCCATGCCGTTCACCAGCAGCGGCTCGCCGACATTGTCGAGCAGGGTCATGCGCGGGTTGAGCGAGCCGAACGGGTCCTGGAAGATCATCTGGATCTCGGCACGCAGCGGCAGCAGCTCGGCCGGCTTCAGCGTGGCGAGGTCGACCACTTTTCCGGTGCGCGTGCGGTAGAGGATTTCGCCGCCGGTCGGGTCGATGGCGCGCAGGATGCAGCGCGATGCGGTGGTCTTGCCGCAGCCGCTTTCGCCCACGAGGCCCAGGGTCTCGCCCTCGTTGACGGTGAAGTCGACGCCGTCGACGGCGCGCACATGGCCCACGGTGCGCTGCAGGAAGCCCTTGGTGATGGGAAAGAACTTCTGCAGGCCGCGCACATCGAGCAGCGGTTGGAGAGCGTCGCTCATGCCGGCTCCGCCGCGTCGTTATAGAGGAAGCAGCTGGCGAGCTGGCGGTCGCCCACCGGCTGCAGGCTGGGCACGGCGGCCGAGCAGCGCTCCATCACGTCGGGACAGCGCGGGTGGAACGGGCAGCCGGCCGGGCGGTTGAACGGATGGGGCAGCGAGCCGCTGATGACCGGCAGCGCCACGCGGGTCTCACCATAGAGGCTCGGGATCGAGCGCAGCAGGGCCTTGGTATAGGGATGCTTGGGGGCATGGAAGATGTCGTCGACCGGCCCCTGCTCCATGACGCGGCCGAGATACATGACGACGACATAGCTCGCCATCTGCGCGATCACGCCCAGATCATGGGTGATGAAGATGATGGCGGTGTTGTACTTGGCCTGCAGGTCGCGCAGCAGCGCCAGCACCTGGGCCTGGGTGGTGACGTCGATGGCGGTGGTCGGTTCGTCGGCGATCAGCAGGCGCGGCTTGCAGCTAAGCGCCATGGCGATCATGGCGCGCTGGCGCAGGCCGCCCGAGAGCTGCCAGGAGTAGGCGTCGACCCGCTGATCCGGCATCGAGATACCGACGTCACGGAACAGGCCGACCGTGATGTCGCGCGCTTCCTGGCGGCTGAGCTTTTGCGCCTGCCAGCGGTGGCTATGCAGCAGGATGGCCTCGATGACCTGATCGCCCACCGTGTGCACGGGGCTGAAGGCGGCCATCGGTTCCTGCGGGATGAGCGCGATCTCGCCGCCGCGGAT
>JABCYT010000736.1 GCA_013290035.1 Alphaproteobacteria bacterium | reverse complement strand
CACGGATCGGAACATCGCCCTGGTATCCGATGCTGGAAGTGCTGCGCGAGGACGAGAGCGAAAAGCTGGCGGCGCGGCTTGGGAGGTGCTGATATCCGCCGCACGCGGAGGAACCTCAATGGCCAAGACCCTGTTCGACAAGATCTGGGACAGCCACGTTATCAGCGATCTCGGCAACGGCTTCGTGCTGCTGCATATCGACCGCCTGCTGCTGCACGACCTCTCCGGTGCGCGCGCCCTGCAGGAAGCCGTCGAGAAAGGCTATGCGCCGGCCCAGCCCCGGCTGGTCTACGGCACGCCCGACCACGCCATCTCGACGGCGCCGGGCCGCACCGAGAAGACCTTTCCGCCCGGCGAGCCGCTGATCCGCAACATGCGCGCCGCGACGGCCAAGTACGGCATCCGCCTATTCGACCTCGGCCAGGACGGCAATGGCATCGTGCACATCATCGGGCCGGAGCTGGCCCTCACCCTGCCTGGCACGACGCTGATCTGCGGCGACAGCCACACCTGCACCCATGGCGGCATGGGGGCGCTCGCCTTTGGCGTGGGCTCCTCGGAGCTGGTGCATGCGCTCGCCACGCAGACCATGGTGCAGCGCAAGCCCAAGCGCTTCCGCGTGCATTTCGAGGGCACGATCCCCGAAGGCGTGACGCCCAAGGACATGATCCTGCACCTGATCGGCGATGTCGGCACCGCGGCCGGCACGGGTCACGCCGTGGAATATGCCGGCTCGGCGATCAGGAGCCTGCCGGTCGAGGGCCGGCTCACGATCTGCAATCTCTCGATCGAGATGGGCGCCCGCACCGGCATGGTGGCACCCGACCACATCACCTTCGACTATCTCGCCGGCCGCGACTTCGCGCCCAAGGAGGCGATGTGGGACAAGGCGGTCGCGCATTGGCGCACCTTGCCCTCCGATCCCGATGCCGAGTTCGATCGCGAACACACGATCGACATGAGCAAGGTGGCGCCGCAGATCACCTGGGGCACCAGCCCCGAGCATGTGATCGCGGTCGACAAGCCGATCCCCGATCCGACGACGGGTCCGGAGGACAAACGCGCGGCCTGGACGGCGGCGCTGCACTATCAGGGCCTCGAGCCCGGCAAGCCGATCGAGGGCACCAAGGTCGACTGGGTGTTCATCGGCTCCTGCACCAACAGCCGCATCTCCGACCTGCGCGCCGCCGCCGCCGTCGCCAAGGGCCGGCACAAGGCGGACCACGTCACGGCCTGGATCGTGCCGGGCTCGGAGCGCGTGAAGCGCGAGGCCGAGGCCGAGGGGCTCGACAAGGTATTCCGCGAGGCCGGCTTCGAATGGCGCGAGCCCGGCTGCTCGATGTGCATCGCCTCCAACGGCGAGCGCGTGCCACCGGGGCAGCGCAGCGTCTCGACGTCGAACCGCAACTTCGTCGGCCGCCAGGGCCCCGGCGCGCGCACCCATCTCGCCAGCCCGGCGATGGCCGCCGCGGCGGCGATCAAGGGCGCCATCGCCGACGTGAGGAAGCTTTAGACTTTCATGCTCATTTGGACCGCGGGCGTCCCGCCCGCTCATGAGCGGGCGGGACGCCCGCGGTCCGGAAGATTAGGAGATCGTCATGGAAAAGTTCACCAAGGTGACCGGCGTGGCGGCGCCCCTGATGCGCCAGAACGTCGATACCGATCTCATCATCAGGATCGAGCGGCTGGTCAGCAATACCGGCCGCAAGGGCTTGGGGCCCTATTGCTTCGAGCAGATTCGCTTCAAGCCGGACGGCAGCGAAAACCCCGACTGCGTGTTCAACCAGGCGCCCTATCGCGATTCGCCCATCATCCTGTCGGCCGAGAATTTCGGCTGCGGGTCCTCGCGCGAGGGCGCGGTGTGGGCGCTGGCCGGCATGGGCGTGAAGGCCGTGATCGCGCCCTACTACGGCGACATCTTCTACAACAACTGCTTCCAGAACGGCCTCTTACCGGTGATGCTGCCCATCGCGGATGTCGAGCAGCTCGCCGACGAGATGCGCGCCTCGCCCGGCAACGCCCGCATCACCGTCGATCTCGAGAACTGTCAGGTCGTGTCGCCGACCGGCCGGGTCATCCCCTTCAAGATCGACGCGCGGCGCCAGCACGCCTTGCTGGCTGGCCTGGACGATATCGCCCAGACCATGAGCCACAAGGACGAGATCGCAGCCTGGCAGGCGTCCGACAAGACCGGCCGGCCGTGGGTGTGGCTGTGAGCGCTTGAAGCCGCTCCACGCCTTCGCCGCGCTGCTGATCGTGGCGATGTGGGGGCTGAACTTCACCGTCATCCGCTTCGGGCTCGACGAATACACCCCGTTCACCTTCGCGGCCTGGCGCTTCCTGCTGGCCGCGCTGCCGATCCTGTTCGTCAAAAAGCCAGCGATCTCCTGGGGCACCCTGGCCGGAATCGGCGGCTTCATGTTCGGCGGCCAGTTCGTTTTCCTGTTCTTCGCCATGCAAGTCGGCCTGCCGCCGGGCCTGACCTCGGTGCTGGTCCAGCTGCAGGGCCCGCTCACGGTGGTGCTGGCCGCCCTCTTCCTGCGCGAGCACGCCACACCCGGCCAGTGGCTGGGCCTCGCGATCGCGGCCCTCGGCGTCCTGCTGATCGCGCGCTCGGTGGAAGGCACGACGAACGTCTTCGCCATCGGCCTGGCGCTCCTGTCGGCGCTGACCTGGGCGATCGGCAATCTCTTCTTCCGCACGGCGCGCGGCGTCTCGATGTTCGCGGTCACGGCCTGGGCCTGCGTGCTGCCGCCGCTGCCGCTCGCCCTCGTCGCGCTGATCGCCGAAGGC
>JABCYT010000735.1 GCA_013290035.1 Alphaproteobacteria bacterium | reverse complement strand
TCACGCCACCGCGCCCACCCCGCGCCAGCTCTGGGAAAGCGTCGCGCTGCTGCTCGTCGGTCTCGTTGCCGTCGTGCTGCTGGCCAAGGGCGTTTCGGGATCGATCGAGACGATGGTCGTCGCCGTGGGCGCGCCGATCGAAGCCGTCGGCCTCCTGGTGGCGCTGCTCGTGCTGCTGCCCGAGACGGTGGCGGCGTTGCGCGCGGCCCGGCGCAACGAGCTGCAGAAGAGCCTCAACCTGGCGCTCGGCTCCTCGCTCGCCACCATCGGCCTCACCATTCCCGCCGTCAGCCTGCTGGCGATCGCGCTCAAGCAGCCGCTCGAGCTCGGCATCGACAAGAACGACACGGTCCTGCTGGTGCTGACTTTCCTGGTCAGCCTGGTGACATTCGGCGGCGGGCGCACCAACATCCTGCCGGGCTTCGTCCATCTCGTGCTGTTCGCCATCTTCGTCTTCCTGATCTTCGTTCCCTGAGCACGGACGCTGCCCGCCAATGCGCTTGTGCGCCCGCGGGTGCCCATGCCAAGACGTGATTGCCGCACCAAAGCGCCCGACCACAAGCCAAGGGAGAACAATCGTTGCGCGAGCTGCTCCAGTATCCGGACCTTCGCCTGGCCGAGGAAATCGACGCGCTGGAAAAGCATGCCCACGAGGACGACCCCGAGCTCCGCCGCTTCAAGGCCGTGCGCTCGGAACTCTCGCGCATCGCCTGGAGCGCATACGCCTCGGCGCTCGACTGCGATTCGGGACCGCTGTCGCGCACCGGTGTGATGATATTTCCCCTCGACGAAGGACACGCCGCCCAGCTTCTGGCGGCCCTGCTCGAAAGCCGCAAGACACCGCTCAGGCATGACGATTTCGCCCTGGGCTATGTCAGCACGGCCGCCTCGCAAAGCGACTACATGAACGCCTGCAACGAATATCGCGAGCTCGCGCCGCGCTCGCTCGCGCTGTTGTCGGAATTCCTGGCGGCGCACGGCCCGGCGATCGAACTGGCCGTCGGCCACCCGTTCCGGATCGGCTCGACGCGCCAGTTCCAGCTGGTGCCCCGCGACGTCGCCGCAGACCGCCATACCGACGGTTGGCCGACGGCCATCCGCAAGGTTTTCATCCTGCCGCAGGGCGCGGGACGGCGCTCGGGCACGACCTGGTTCTGCCAGCGCAATGGCGAGGAGCTGACGATCGAGAGCGAGAAGCCGATCTGGGTGATCTTCGAGAACAGCGTCGTCCTGCACGCCCCGATCTGTGGCGCAGCCCTCAGGCCCACCATCGAGTTCGACTTTCTGCCGGCCAGCAAGACGTCTCTCGAGCCGGTCTTTGCCGGCCTGGCCGGCTGGTATCCGTGGTTTCCCACGTCGGAAGGTCTGCTGGAAGGCACGCGCATCGCCCTCGGGCGCTGCTACGCCGAAGAACCCGCGACAGGTCTCATGGGCCGCATTCGCCGCCTCGTCGGGCGCTGACGCCGCGTCGCCTCAATCGCCTTTTGGCGCCGAAGCGAGGAGCGCCCGGATGCGGCGCTCGAGATCGGCATGTCGGTAGGGTTTGGCGAGCATCGGGCCGTGCTCGCAGAGTTCGCCCGCCGCCTTGGCCGAGCGGGCGACGCCCGACGACAGGACGACCTTGATGTCCGGGCGCTCGCGGCGGATCCATTGCGCGAGGCCGAAGCCGTCCAGGCTGCCCGGCATGGCGATGTCGGAAAAGACGACGTCGACCGCCACGTCGGACGTCATCACCTCAATGGCTTCGTGGGCGTCGCCGGTCTCGACGACATTGTAGCCGCACTCCCGCAGGTACTCCGAGACCGCCATGCGGACCAGCACTTCGTCGACGACGACGAGCACGGTCGGCGGCGGCTTGCCAACCGATTCGGAGGAAGTGCCCTGGAGCGATGTCATGGCGCCATTAACGTTCGTGCCGGTCTTTGGTTGCGTGGGCTCGATCCGACCTTTGTGCTTGCCTTGGCTGCTGTTGCCGGGAGAATCTGCGGCGCCCGTTGCGGCACCATGCGAAGCCCTGCTCCCGGATCATGAAAGCGGCACAAGGTATTGAAGACGAATCGGCCAGCAAGCCGTCGCCCACCATCCTGGTGGTCGACGACGTGGTGCTTGCCCGCATGGTCGCGGCGAGCCAGCTTCGCCACCATGGCTTCGCCGTCATCGAAGTGAGCAGCGCCGATGAGGCGATGCGGATCCTCAACGCGGCGGTGAAGGTCGATCTGGTGTTTGCCGACGTCAATCTGGAGGGCAGCAGCCTCGACGGTTTCGGATTGAGCCGCTGGGTCAGGGACAACAAGCCCGCGATGAAGGTCCTCCTCACCTCGGGTGTGGTGCTCTCGCCCGCGCCCGACGGTGAAACCGTGCTGCCCAAACCCTACAAGTATGAAGAGCTGCTGCGCTGCGTTCGCGCCTTGCTCGCGTCCGATCGCTGAACGCTCAGGCCGCCAGCACGAACGTCGCCACCGACAGGACGAAGATCGAAGCCCACACCGCGATGCTGGTGCGCTCCGCCGGCAGCGCCGCATGAAGCCGCGGCCATCCCGCCCAGAAGGCGTAGAAAGCGATCAGGGGCGCCAGCAGGATGGGAATGACGATGGCCCATCGCAGGTCGCGCGAGCACATGTCGACGGCGGTGAAATTGGCGACCCCGGACGCCGGAACGAGAATGCCGGCGAGCCCGCCGGCCCAGCCGGGCATCGCGCCCTTGACGGCGCCGACGACGATCATGATCGCGAGCACGATCCAAAGGCCTGCGGTGAGGAAGAGTCCCTCGATCGCGGCCTCGATGCCTGCCTCGCC
>JABCYT010000734.1 GCA_013290035.1 Alphaproteobacteria bacterium | reverse complement strand
GATGAACGCCGTGGCTACCTCCAAGAGGAACGAATTGAGATAGAAGCTGAGCTGAAGCGCCTAAATGCCGATTTAAATGCGCTGGGCAAGAGGCGCTCGGACGCTCTGGCGTTCCTGACGAGCACCGACGTGTTCAACAAGTACAAGCAGGTGTCTAACGACATCGTTGCCCTTCGCGCCGACATCACGTCCCTGGAGCGGCAGCGCACCTATTTGCATCGCTTGCAGGAATTGCGTACTGAGATTCGCTCGCTTACCGAAGAACTCGGCCACCTTCAAACACAGATAGAGGCCGAAGTCGAACAGCAGAACTCAGACAAGACCAGCCTGTTCTCGGCCATACGATTGTTCTTCAACGAGATCGTTGAAGAAGTGATAGATCGAAAGGCTTTGCTCAGCGTTTCCCCGAATCAGATGGGGCATCTCGAGTTCAAGGCTGAAATTTTGGACGAATCGGGTAACGCCACCAGTGCAGATTTGGGTCATACTTATCGCAAGTTGCTCTGTGTCGCCTTCGACTTGGCAGTGCTGCGGGCACACCTCGATGCGAAATTTCCACGCTTTGTCTATCACGACGGCGTATTCGAATCGCTCGACAACCGGAAGAAGGAGAATTTGCTGGCAATTATACGCCGATATGCTGACCTCGGTATTCAGCACGTTATCACCTTGATCGACTCTGACCTGCCTGCGCGAAACGGAGAAGGAGGCCCGGTCTTCGACGAGACTGAGATCGTGCTGACTCTACACGATGAGAACGCGCAGGGTCGGCTATTCAGGATGAGATCGTGGTGAACTCGATTGCTTTTCCGTACGTCAGCGGTGCGTCATTGGTCCGTAGCCGGCGCGCGATCCAGCGTGCATCGCGGGATCGGCCAGGATAGGCATCGGGCATCTCAGCAGCTCAGAGCTCAGGCGCTCCGGATCCTCTCAACGTCAAATCTGGGAAGATCGGCGAGAAATTGGCGGCATTCCGAGTGATGAGCCCCTGGTACCGGCTGGCGAAAGCGTCGATGAGGACGTCCGCAAGCGGACGACGGGGTAGCACGCGGGCGCGCCTCAGCTCGATGAAGCGATGCCAGGCCTCGTGGGCACGCAGCGTGTCCACCCATGTCCAGCCCTGCCGGAAGTCGACCCCGACTCCGTACAGAACTCGTCCTGGAGCGTCACCTCACCCTGGAACGCCGGCGCCAGCTCGGCATAGGTGAGCGAGCAGGCGACCAGCCCGTCCTCCGCACACGAGTCCAAGGTGATCGACGATGCACGGCCGAACTGCGGATCGTCCTCGAGGACGTCGATGAGCATGCAGGTGTCGACCACCTAGGCCATCAGTCCTTGGCCTCGGCCTTGCCTTCGCGCAGCTCTGCCATCCACGCCGCCGTGGAACGAGTGGCCCGAAAGCGGCGGGCGAAGCCGAGCATGCTGAGGCTTGCTCGAGGTTCGTGGTCGGGCAGCACCACCACTCGAAGCTCCGCATCGGCTGCTTTCTCCCAGAGCAGGCGCCGCCCCTTGCCGAGCGCCAGCTCCTTACGCAGCTCGGCCGGGATGGAGACCTGGCCCCTTTCGGTTACGACGGAGATCCGAGAAGGCTTTGGCATGAGGCCCGATATCAGGTAGCAATGTCATGTACAACCATGTGCTGCGCTGACCGCTCTGACCGCCGGTCTCACCCCTGCTTCGCCGCCATGGTCTCCCGGAAGGCGGCGAGGAAGGCGCGCATCTGCTCGGGGGTGCCGATGGTGATGCGCAGGTGATTGGGCAGCGCCGGGAAGCGGCGGCCGACCTCGACGTTGCGCTGCTTGAGCGCCTGGATGACCGGCAGGACGGGCTGGCGGAGGTCGATCATCATGAAGTTGGCGACCGACGGGATGTAGCCGTAGCCGAGCCGCTCCAGATCGGTGCACAGGGCGGTCCTGGTCTCGCGGTTCAGGCGGCGGCCGTGCACGATGTGGTCGGAATCGAGCAGGCTCGCGCGCGCCGCCGCCAGCGTCAGGATGCCGACGCTGTCGAAAGCCTGGTGGTCGCGCAGGCGCGCGATCGTCTCACGCCGGCCGACGGCGTAGCCGCAGCGCAGCCCGGCCATGCCGTAGATCTTCGAGAAGGTGCGGGTGACGATCAGGTTCGGGTAGCTCTCGATGAGCGGCACGACGCTCTCGTAGTCGGCGCTCTCGACGTAGTGGAAATAGGCCTCGTCCACCAGCACCGTGGAGCGCGCCGGCGCCTTGCGCAGGAAGTCGCGCAGCTCGTCGCGCGGCGTGAAGCTGGCGGTCGGGTTGTTCGGGTTGCAGACGTAGAACAGCCCGGGGTCCGGGGCGGCGGCCAGCATGCGCGGCAGGTCGTGCCGGAAGTCGCGGGTGAGCGGCACGGCGAGCGCCTCGGCGCCATGGTGCTGGGCATGGTGCGGCAGCGACTCGAAGGTCGGCTCCGCCGCCACCGCCGGCCGGCCGGCGGCGGTGAAGGTGACGGCGGCGAGCATCAGGATCTCGCTCGACCCGGCGCCGAGCAGCACCTGGCTGGGGTCGACGCCGTGCTGGCGGGCGATCTCGGCGACCAGGGCGTCGACGTGCTCGTCGGGATAGCGCCACGCCAGCCCGAACGCCTCGCGCATGGCGTCGAGCGCCGCGGGCGACGGCCCATAGGGGTTCTCGTTCGAGCTCAGGCGCACCACCGCGGCGGCGGCCCCCGCGCTCCCCGGCGCCTGCGCCTGCGCCTTTGCCGCCCCGGTGAGCAGACGCAGCAGCGAGCCGGCCGGGCGCCCCCCCAAAGCCGCGCCGGCGGCGCCGCCGTCGAGACCCGC
>JABCYT010000733.1 GCA_013290035.1 Alphaproteobacteria bacterium | reverse complement strand
CTCCTCGACATTGAGGCTCGAGAAGATGCCGCGCTCTTCCGGGCAGTAGGCGAGGCCGAGCCGCGCGATCTCGTCGGAGGGATGGCCCACCGTCTGGCGGCCCTCGAAGGTCACCGAGCCCGAGCGCTTCTCGACGATGCCCATGACCGACTTCAGGGTCGTGGTCTTGCCGGCGCCGTTGCGGCCCAAAAGGGTCACCAGCTCGCCGCGCCCGATCTCGAAACCCACGCCGTGCAGGATGTGCGATTCGCCGTACCAGGCCTGCAAATCGTCGACCTTGAGCAAAGCCTCAGCCATGACCGGTCCCGACATAGGCTTCGACCACGGCGGGATCCTTCGACACCGTGGCGTAGGGGCCTTCGGCCAAGACCTCGCCGCGCGCCAGCACGGTGATCGTGTCGGAGAGGTCGGCGACCACCGACATGTTGTGCTCGACCATCAGCACGGTGCGGTCGCGGGCGACGGTGCGGATCAGGGCGGCGATGCGCTTGATATCCTCCTGGCCCAGCCCCGCCATCGGCTCGTCCAGCAGCATCATCTCGGGATCGAGCGCCAGGGTGGTGGCGATCTCGAGCGCGCGCTTGCGCCCATAGGGCAGCTCGACGGCCTGGCTTTCGGCGAAAGCGGCGAGCCCCACCGCGGCCACCAGTTCGAGGGCGCGGGCGTCGAGCCGGGCCAGCACGCTTTCGGAGCGCCAGAACTGGAAGGAATTGCGCAGCTTGCGCTGCAGGGCGACACGGACATTCTCGCGCACCGAAAGATGCGGAAAGACCGCCGAGATCTGGAACGAGCGGGCGAGCCCCATGCGCGCAATCGCCGCTGGCGAGCTGCCGGTGATGTTGCGGCCGTTGAAGCGGATCTGGCCCGCCGTCGGCGTCAGGAAATGGGTGAGCAAATTGAAACAGGTCGTCTTGCCGGCGCCATTGGGCCCGATCAGGGCGTGGATGGTGTGGCGGCGCACGCGCAGGTCGACGTTCTTGACCGCCACGAAGCCTGCAAATTCCTTCGTCAGCCCTTCCGCCTCGAGAATTACTTCTTCTTCGGCCATCCGCCCCCCTGCGGTGTCGCGAATTAATCGAAGCTTGGCGCTGCTGTCCAGCACTGGGTCTGTACTGGCGCCGCGCCCGCACCGCCGCTAGATTTCGGCCCATTGTGGGGGGAACCGCAACTGGGAGGATTGGCGTATGAAAGTTGGAAATTCTGTTCGGTATGCCGGCGCGGTCGTGGCCGCGGCCGGGCTTGCCGCCCTGGGTCTGGTCGCCATCGCCGGCCCATCAGCCCTGGCCCAGACACCGGCGCCGCTCAAGATCGGCGTTATGGACGGCTTCTCGGGGGTCTATGGCGACCTCACGGCCGGTGAGGTCGAGGCCATGCAGCTTGCCATCGACGACGTCGGCGGCAAGGTCTTGGGCCGCTCGGTCGAGATCCTGTCGGCCGATCACCAGACCAAGCCCGATGTCGGCGCCTCGATCGCGCGCAAATGGTACGACGTCGACGGCGTCAAGATGATCACCGGCCTCGGCACCTCCTCGGTCGCCCTCGCGGTTCGCAAGGTCAGCCAGGAGAAAGGCCAGATCGACATCAACACCGGCGCGGCCTCGGCCGACCTCACCGGCCCGGCCTGCTCGGAGACCGGCGCGCACTGGGTCTACGACACCTATGCGCTGGCCCACGTGACCGGCGACGCCATGGTGAAGGCGGGCGGCGATACCTGGTTCTTCCTCACCGCCGACTATGCCTTCGGCCACGCGCTGGAGCGCGACGTGACCGAGGTCGTGAAGGCGGCGGGCGGCAAGGTCTTGGGCAGCGTCAAGCATCCGCTCAGCACGCAGGACTTCTCGTCCTTCCTGCTGCAGGCCCAGTCGTCGAAGGCCAAGGTCATCGGCCTCGCCAATGCCGGCCAGGACACCATCAACTCGATCAAGCAGGCCGGCGAGTTCGGCATCGTCAAGGGCGGCCAGAAGCTGGCCGGCCTCCTGGTGTTCGCCACCGACGTGCAGTCGCTCACCCTGCCGGTGGCGCAGGGCCTGGTGCTGACCGAGTCGTTCTACTGGGATCTCAATGACGAGACCCGCGCCTGGACCAAGCGCTATCGCGCCAAGAAGGACAGGCTGCCCAGCATGCTGACCGCGGGCGTCTACAGCGCGACCCTGCACTACCTCAAGGCCGTGCAGGCGGCGGGCACCGACGAGCCCAAGGCGGTGATGGCCAAGATGCGCGAGCTGCCGGTCAACGACGTCATGACCAAGAACGGCAAGCTGCGCGAGGACGGCCGCCTGGTGCGCGACATGTACCTGTTCGAGGTGAAGTCGCCGGCCGAGTCCAAGGGCAAGGACGACATCTACAAGCTGCTCGCCACCGTGCCGGGCGACAAAGCCTTCCGGCCGCTGAACGAAGGCAAGTGCCCGTTCGTGAAGGGCTGAGCTTTTAGCGATCGATGCGGAAAGGGCGCCCCTTTGGGGCGCCCTTTTTCGCTGGGTCGGCGGCCTTTGCCCCCATCCAGAGGGGTCCCGGTTTGAGAGCCGGAGGCTACGCCGCCGTCGAATGTCCCAAGGCGACGACATCCTGGGCAAAGATCATTTCTTCCCGCCCAACCAGCGTCGGGTCGCGCGGCGAAGACAGATAGCGCCCGAACAGCCAGATCCCGTCGCCCGGGTTGTCGACGATCTCGGCATGGGCGCCGTCGACGAGCACGATCGAGGTGCCCGGCGCGAGGTCGCGGATATTGATCGGCGCGCTCATGCGGCCGCCCTCATTCCGCCGCCTTGCGCTCGCCGCCGCGCCAGGTGGCGAGCTGCGA
>JABCYT010000732.1 GCA_013290035.1 Alphaproteobacteria bacterium | reverse complement strand
AGGATGAATTGGTGGAGTCCTACGAGGTCGTCTTGGGGTTTCTCGACGCGCCGCTGTTCGATCACCACTTCCTTGATCGCGCCAAGGAATACATGCGGACAGACCACTACACAGACGCGCAAATTGCCGAGGCTCGGTTCAGCATCAGGGAGTAGTTGCCACGAAGCGACAGCTTGCCGGCAAGCGCCAGGCGGATGGTTGCCGCGTGGCGACGTCCGA
This sequence comes from Alphaproteobacteria bacterium, assembly GCA_013290035.1. Lineage (GTDB taxonomy): Bacteria > Pseudomonadota > Alphaproteobacteria > Reyranellales > Reyranellaceae > Reyranella. Next base: position 2,581 of record JABCYT010000732.1, on the reverse strand, counting down.
GCTTTGCTCGATCAGACCCGATGAGCCACGACGATGAGAAGCACAAGGCCAAGGACGACGCCAATCGCTGCGTAGGCTGCGGCCCTGATGACTCGCAGACGCCTTAGGCTCGCTGTCCTTTCCCGCGCATATTGCGCCGGGCTGACATCATCAGGTCGGTCGGTGTGCGGCGATCGCCAACGCAGCCGTCGTGTTCCACGATACCAACCCCAAGAGCCGCCCACGGCAGCACACAGCACGAGATATCCCCCAACAAAGAAAACCATTGCCCCAGTCCCCACGGACACCGGTGCATGAATCATGCCGCGTCGCAAGCGCCCATAGCAGCGCGCCCGGCGTGAAACAAATTGTTCTTCTGCGCGCAGCGACAGCCCGACGCCAAGCGCCTTATCCAGGGAGCGGAGGGCTAGGCCGATGCAATGGCGCGCAGGCGCAGCGGATCCTGACCGAAGCGGTTGGGACCCGTGGTGCCCCTCAGGAACCCGCATTCGATGAGCTGCCACAGCCAGCCGACCACCGGCACAAGATTGACCAGAACCCACCAGCCCGATTTGTTGCGATCGTGCCAGCGCTTCACGGATACGACGAGGCCGATCCAGAGCGACGGCGGAACAACCAGCAAGGCCCAAGGCCAGCTCAGGCTCCCGGGCTCGACAGCCAGCGCATCGCCGTCGAAGAGTTCAAGCCCGCCGACGATGCCGAACACGACCGAATCGATGAGCAGGACGGCCAGCAGCGCCAGCCAATAGGGCGCCCGGCCGAGCCGACCGTCGAAACTGAACAAAAATTTTCGCACACCCGGATCCCCCAGCTCACATCCCGTCCGGACGCGCGGACAATGCACGCGCCAGCTTACGCGTGCCTGACGGGCTGCCACCGGCGTAACTGGGGAGGCGCGCTAGTCCCGGCTCGCCGTCAGGATCGACCGGGCCGTCTGGCCGTCGGCGGCGATCTGGGCTTTCAGCTGGTCGAGGCCGGAGAACTTCATCTCGGGACGGATGAAATCGACCAGCGCCACGCGCAACGTCTTGTCGTAGAGGTCGCCCGCGAAATCGAACAGGTGGACCTCGAAATTCTCCTGCAGCTTGCCGAAGGTCGGACGCCGGCCGAGATTGGCCACGGCGTCGCGCCACTCGGACCCATCCTGGCCATCGACCATCGCGCGCACGGCATAGACGCCGAAGCGTGGCCGGAGATGCTCGCCCAGCGCCACGTTGGCGGTCGGAAAACCGATCGTGCGGCCGCGCTGGTCGCCCAGCTCGACGGTGCCCTCGATCTCCCAGGCATGGCCCAGCAACTCGGCGGCCTCGCGGGCCCAGCCGTGGCGCAAGGTCTCGCGGATCCGGGTCGAGGAATAGATCTCGCCCTCGTTCATCACCGGATCGAGCACGGTGACGCCGAAGCCCTTGCGGCGGCCCTGCTCGCGCAGCATCTCGACATTGCCGCTGCGGCGCGCGCCGAAGGTGAAGTCGTAACCGCAAACGACGTGACGCGCGCCCAGCCCGGCCAGCAGCACCTCGTCGATGAAGGCGTCGGCCGACAGCGCCGCGAACGCAGAGTCGAAGCGCTGCGCCAGCACCGCCTGGACGCCGTATTGAGCCAGCAACCGCACTTTCGCCGGCGGCATGGTGAGGCGGAACGGGCCGGTATCGGGCACGAAGAAGCGGCGCGGATGCGGCTCGAAGGTGAGCGTGACCAGGGGCGCGCCGAGCGCGCTCGCGCGCTGACCGGTGTGCGCCAGCAACGCCTGGTGGCCGCGATGCACGCCGTCGAAATTGCCGAGCGCCACGGCGCCGCCCTTCCAGAGGGCCGGCGTCGCCCGCCAGTCGTCGAAGACCGGGATCATTTCGGCAGGCGCCGCGGCACCGAGACGACGGCTTCGCCGTCGATCACCACGGTGTCGCCGCTCAGGCACTGCGTCTTCAGCGTCACGCGGCGGCGCTCACGGTTGATCTCGGTGATGGTGCAGATCGCCGTGACGGTGTCGCCGATCGACACCGGCGCCGTGAAGCTCAAGGTCTGCGAGACATAGACCGATCCCGGGCCGGGCAGCTTGGTGCCGACCACGGTCGAGATGAAGCTGCCGCTCAGCATGCCGTGGGCGATGCGCTGGCCGAAGCGGGTGGTGTGGGCGAAACCGTCATGCAGGTGGAGCGGGTTGGTGTCGCCGGAGACGCCGGCGAAGGCTGCGATGTCGGCCTCGGTCACCGTCTTGCCGAACATCGCCGACATGCCGACCGTGAGGTCCTCGAGATAAAGGCCGTGCATGGCCGCAAACGTATTCGACACTTCTGCTGTTCTCCCCCGCCCAAAATCCACCGCAGGCGGCGCCCTCTTACCACGCCGCGGAGCCTGTGCCACAGTCCGGTGAATGACCGTTCACATGCCGAGCGAAGCGGAAACCATTGCGACCGCCATGGCCGCCGCCGCCGGCCGCCATTTCGGCGGGCCAGCCGCCATCGAGCACCTCGTCCGCGAATCGGGCGGCGCCTCGCGCCAGACCTGGAGCTTCGACGCCGTCGTGAACGGAGAGCGCCACGGCCTCATCCTGCGCCGCGATCCGCCGACGCTAGGCTCTGCC
>JABCYT010000731.1 GCA_013290035.1 Alphaproteobacteria bacterium | reverse complement strand
TAGCGGCCGCGCGCATTGACCATCTTCAGCCAGTCCAGGCGCTCCCTGGTTCCGGCCAGCATGAGGCCGCCGGTGAGATGCACGCCGCAGGATTGCCCCGAGAGTTCCTCGATCTCCTTGTAGAGGTTGATGGTGTATTGCTGCAGCTTGGCGACGTTGGGATCGCCGTTGATCGTGTGCATGCCGCCCGCGGCGTGCCAGGTCGATCCTGAGGTGAGCTCGCTGCGCTCGATCAGGACGACGTCCTTCCAGCCCGCCTTGGTCAGGTGATAGAGGACGCTGGCGCCGACGACACCGCCGCCGATCACAGCGACCTGGGCATGGGATTTCATGAGAAGGGTCCTGAACTCTTGTTGGCCACAGTAGCTGATGGTGGAAAGCGCGGGAACCCTGCCCGTCGGGTTGACAGTGATGGCAGCCGAAGAGCACCCTTTTCGCCAATAGTCGGCACGCGCGATGGCGGGAACAGCCATACAATCCGGGCGCGGCCGGGGAGGGGCCCGCGATGAGCGACAACGACCAGCACCCGTATCTCGGCAAGCTGCATGCGCAGCTCGAGAGCCGCAAAATCGACCGCCGCGAGTTCCTGCGCACCGCGACGCTGCTCGGGCTCTCCGCGACCGCCGCCTATGCGGCCGCGGGACGAATTCTCGGCGGCGATGCCGGCGGCCAGGCGGTGGCCCAAGCGGGCGCCAAGCCCAAAGGCGGCACCCTGCGTATCGGCATGGCCTGCCAGGAGATCAGCTCGCCGCACACCTATAGCTGGGTCGAGTCGAGCAACTCGGGCCGTGCGGTGCTCGATTACCTGACCGTGACCGGCCCCGACAACATCACGCGGCCCTCGCTGGTCGAGCGCTGGGAGGCCAGCCCCGACCTCAAGACCTGGACCCTCCATCTGCGGCGCGACGTGAAGTGGCGCAAGGGCCGGCAATTCAATGCCGACGATGTGGTGTGGAACCTCAAGCGCGTGCTCGATCCGAAGACCGGTTCGTCGACCGTCGGCCTGATGAAGGGCTTCATCCTCGACGAGTTCGAGACCGACGAGCTCGACGCCAAGGGCGCCAAGAAGAAATCGGTCCGCCTGTGGGACGCCAATGCGATCGAGCGGGTCGACGACTTCACCGTCCGCCTGAACGGCAAGTCGGCGCAGCTCGCCATCCCCGAGCAGCTCTATCACTACCCGCTGCTGATCATGGATCCCGAGGAAGGCGGCAAGTTCGGCGTCGGCGCCAACGGCACCGGCCCGTTCGAGCTCGTCGAAAATACGGTCGGCCGCAAGCAGGTGTTCAAGGCGCGCCAGGGCTATTGGGGAGAGGGGCCCCACATCGATCAGCTCGAATATATCGATCTTGGTTCCGATCCGGCGGCGGCGCTGGCGGCGCTGGCGTCCGATCAGGTCGACCTGCTCTATGGCGCCGACATCCGCATCGCCGAGGCGATGGAGAAGTTGCCCAACGTCACGATGCACAGGGTCGATACGTCCTATACGGCGACGGCGCGCATGCAGCCGATCAAGCCGTTCGACGACAAGCGCGTGCGCAAGGCAATGCAATACGCCACCGACGTGGACGCGGTCCTGAAGCTGGCCCATCGCGGCCTCGGCCTGCCCGGCGAACACCACCACGTGGCGCCGATCCATCCCGAATACGCCAAGCTGCCGCCGGTCATGCGCGACATCGCCAAGGCCAAGGCGCTGCTTGCCGAGGCGGGCTACCCTGGCGGCATCGACGTCGACTTCACCGTGCGCACCACCCCGGCGTGGGAGCCGGCGGCGGCGCAGATCATGGCCGAGCAATGGAAAGAGGCCGGCATCAGGGCCAAGATCACCGTCCTGCCGGACACCCAATACTGGGAGGTCTGGACCAAGGTCCCGTTCGGCTTCACCACCTGGGCCCATCGGCCGCTCGGCGTGCTCAATTACGCGCTGGCCTACCGCACCGGCGTGCCGTGGAACGAGTCGAAATTCTCCAACGCCGAATTCGACCGCCTGCTCACCCAGGCCGAAGGCACGCTCGACGTCGACAAGCGGCGCGAGATCATGGCCAAGCTCGAGCAGATCATGCTCGACGAGGCGCCCGTGGTGCTGCCGCTCTATCGCGCCCTCTTCACCTTCTCGCAAAAGCGCGTCACGGGCTTCAGGATGCATCCCACGGCCTATATCAATGCCAACGAGATCGCGGTGACTTCCTGAGGCGACGATCGGCGGGAACATGATGCGGCAGACAGTCGAAAGCGCCGATCCCGAGCTTGCGGCAAATCATCCGGCGCGGCTTGTCGACCTGCAGCGCTACCCGATCCACGATCTGGCGCGCGCGGCCGCGCAGCTGCTGGTGGCGACATGCAGGGCGGAACTCAGGGCCAGCGGCGCCTGCATCCTGCCCGGATTCCTGACGGCCGATGCCCTGCGGCGCATGGTGGGCGAGGCCCGCGCGGTCGCCTCGCGGGCCCATTGGGGCGGCAGTTCGGGCGGCACCGCCTATCTCGAGCCGCCGGACATGTCCTTCCCGGAGGACCATCCACGACGGCGGACGCAGCCTTCGTCGGTCGGCGCGATCGCCTACGATCTGATCCCGCCGAGCGATGCGCTGCGGCAGCTCTACGAGTGGGACGGCCTGCTCGCCTTCATCGCCGCCGTCGTCGATCGCGGCCCGATCTATCGCTACGCCGATCCGCTGGGTGCGCTCAACATCGCCGTCATGAAGGACGGCGACAGCCTGCTGTGGCACTACGACCAGACCGATTTCGTGACCTCGATCCTGCTGCAGGATTGCCAGACCGGTGGTGATTTCGAGTATGTCCCGATG
>JABCYT010000730.1 GCA_013290035.1 Alphaproteobacteria bacterium | reverse complement strand
GCCGCAAGCCCTGCGCGCTCCGTCCGCCTGCAGGCGGGGAGAGGTGTGGTCCGCATGAAAGGCGCCGCCGAGCCTGATTTGAGTCGATACGAACGTGTTCCGTGGAACTCGACCCGGCGCCTGCCCGATCGTCGCCCGGTCGATCCATTCGCGTTGGAGATGATGTCAGGCGCCATATTGGCGCCATAGAGAGCAACGACTGAGGTGTCGTTACCCTGTTTTTTGTCAGCGTGTAAACAGCGGCCGCGTTTTCGCTCAAAGGCGAGTGTTGGCTATGAGTTATCGCGCACGCATCGCAGGAGTGGCTTGCGCCGTCTTGTGCGCCACGGTCTTTCTGGCTCTGGGCTCCTTCATCGCATCGGAGGCGGCCGGCCAGGCCGGGCCCGGTGTCCCCGTCGCGAAGCCGAAGCGCGAAGATCCGATCGAGGCGGCCCGACGGAAGATCAACGCCAACACGGTCTCGATCGTCTCGGGCAACATTACCGGCACCTATCTGCGCTATGCGGCCGACATCGCCTCGGTGCTCGACGACGGCGAAAATCTGCGGGTGCTGCCGATCCTGAGCGCCGGCGCGGTGCAGAACGTCACCGACATCATGTTCCTGCGGGGCGTCGACATGGGGCTGGTGCGGACCGACTCGGTCGAGGCGATCCGGCGCGCCGGCAAGTATGGCGACGTCAGGACCAAGGTCCAGTACGTCGCGCGGCTGTTCGACGACGAGATGCATGTCGTCGCGCCGAGGGAGATCACGGACATCCGCCAGCTTGCCGGCAAGAAAGTGAATTTCGACGTGCTCGGCTCGGGAACGCATTTCTCGTCCGAGCTCATCTTCGAGCGCCTCGGCATCCAGGTCGAGACCACCGCCTACGAGCAGTCGGTCGCGTACGAAAAGCTGCGTGCCGGCGAGATCGATGCCAGCGTCTTTTTCGGCGGCAATCCCGTGGTCGGCATCGCCAACTTCAAGAATCCCGACAACAGATATCACCTCGTTCCCGTCCGTTTCGACGAAAAGCTGTCCGACTATTATCTGCCCGCGACGCTGTCGGCCAAGGACTATCCGAATCTCCTGGGCAACGACGAGACCATCGATACGATCGCGGCCCCGACGCTGCTCGCCGTCTATAATCTGCGGCCCGGCAATGAGCGCTATCTGCGCGTCGCGCATTTCGTCGACGCCTTCTTCTCGAAATTCGACGAGTTCCTGAAACCGCCGCGCCATCCGAAATGGCGTGAGGTCAATCTGGCCGCGACGGTGCCCGGCTGGACGCGATTCCAGCCGGCGCAGGATTGGCTCGACAGGAAGGCGCCGCAGGCCGCGCAGAATGCGATGCCTTCAGCCGCGCCCCAGGCGGCCTCAGCCGAAGAACTGGCGCGCTTCAGGGCGTTCCTTCGGCAGCGGAATGGCGCGGGTCATCTCACGGCAGATCAAATCGTCCGCTTGTTCGAAGAGTTCCAGAAGAACAGCGGGGGGCAATGATCATGGCGCCGTTCGCCCCGCGCCAGAGGCCACCTCCGGTCGAGCCTTCGGGCGACGAACGCCGCGATATGGATGAGGAGTTCGATTTCCCATCCTGGATCTATGCGCAGCCGCCGGCGGCATCCGATCTGCAGAACCTGTCGGCAGGACAGGAGGGGCCGAGCTGGCTCTTGATAATCGTCGGCCTGGTCGCGACCGTGGTTGCGGCGATAGCGATCCTGTGGCCACTGGCCCATTCGGCCCTGGAAGCGCGGCGCGGCGTCGAACAGCGACCCGCGCAAACTCGGGCGTTGGCGCAGCCGCCCGCTCGGGGCGGACAAGGCGCGCAGCTCGCGGCGCACGACCTTGCCGCCGCCAGGGACAAGGTGGTCGACGACCTGCCGCGGCTCGGCGTGGAGCCTGCGGCCGCGTCGACGCCGCCGGCGGTGGTGGCGAACGTCGCTGCCGAACCGCCGAGGGTGGCGGAGCCATCCATGCCCCCTGAGCCCGTCGGCCCTGCGATGTCGTCCGGCGAGATCGGCCGGATGCTGGCGCGCGCGGGGGCGCTGGTTCGCGAGGGACAGATCAGCAGCGCCCGGGCCCTGCTCGAACTGGCTGCACGCTCGCGCGATCCCTCCGTCTATCTCGCGCTGGCCGATACTTACAATCCAAGGATGCTGGCACGCTGGCACGCCATCGGCATTTCCGGCGACCCGACGCGCGCGCTCGCGCTCTACAAGCAGGCGGCCGACGGCGGAATGGCCGAGGCCGGCGCACGGCTGCGCGAACTCGGTCGGTGAGAGGCGCACGCGGTTCACCTCTCCCCGCATGCGGAAAGAGGTCGCATCGCGTCGGCGATCTGGGTGAAGAGGATTCTCCACGTGCTGCGCCGATGAAAAGAGCCCCTCACCCAACCTCGCCGCGGGAGCCTTGCTCGCGGCCCAACGGGGAGAGAGAGCGCACCGGCATTGCTCACGCGCCCTGCGGCACCTGGTCCAGGAAGCCGGTGATGCTCTGGATCCGTCCGTCCTTCAGCACGGCGAAATCCGTGCCCTTGATCGGGCTGTCGGCGCCGTCAGGCCCGAGTCCCCAGGAGAAGCGCACATGGTTGCCAAAGCCGTTCGGCTCGCCGATCAGCCTGAAGCTGAAATCCGGAAAGCGCTGCTGCACCCCGGCGATCAGCGCGTCGACGCCGTCATGGCCTTCGCCTGACATCAGCGGGTCGACATATTTCGCATCCCTGGCCCAATGTTTCTTAAGGATGTCGCGCCGACGGCCTGGCATACGCTCGTTCCACAGGTCGATATAGCGGCTGGCAATCGTATTGACGTCGGTCATTGCTCTCTCCTTC
>JABCYT010000729.1 GCA_013290035.1 Alphaproteobacteria bacterium | reverse complement strand
CCCCTTAGGGTGAGCTCTATTTCGATACGAAAACTCTAGGGCAGTCGCGAAAGCGTGCGCCAGGAGACGCTTTGGGCGATGAAGGCGCGTTGGTTGGCCAGCGCGGCGGCAAAATCCGGGTCGTGATCGGCCTGTTCCCTGATCACGATATCGGCGTTGCTGCGAAATGCCTTCATGATCTCGGGCGACCATTGCTTGACGACCACGCCCGACGCCTTGAGCTTCTCCAGCGCCAGCCCCTGCATGTGCGGCGAGCGGCTCAGCATCCAGGCGATGTTGGCGCGACAGGCCGTTTCGATCTGCGCGCGCATGGTCGCCGGCAAGGCCTCCCACTTGTCGTGGCGCATCAGGAAGTCGAGCACCGCGGACGGTTGCTGCCAGCCCGGCACGTAGTACGGCAGGCCAAGCTTGTCGAAACCGAGCGCGGCGTCGATGGCCGGCGTCGACATCTCGCCGCCGTCCACCTTGCCCTGCTGGAGCTGGTAGAAGAATTCGCCGGGCGGAAGCGGCACCAGGGTGGCGCCCATCCGCGACACGATCTCGCCGGCGTAGCGCCCGAAGCGAAGGCGCTGGCCCTTGAAGTCTTCCACGGTGTTGAGATCGCTGCGGAACCAGCCGCCGCCCTTGCCGCCCTGAATGCCGCAGGGAATACCCGTGACACCGAGCTTCTCATAGGCCTCGCGATGGATGCGGCTGCCGTCACCCTCGAGCATCCAGGACGTCATGTCCTCGGGTCCGGGGCCGAACGGTATTGTCGCGAACACGCCGAAGACCGGCGCCTTGGCGGCCGCATAGCCCGACCAGGTGAAGGCGGCTTCGAGGTCGCCCGCGACCACGGCGTCGAGCATGTCGGCGGTTGGCGCCATGCGGCCCGGCTCGATGATCTTGATGGCCAGCGCGCCGCCGGACATGTGTTTCACGGTGCGCGTGAAGACCCGGACGCCCTCGCCGGAACCCGGCAAAGCCGGATTGAAGGCGGTCTGCATGGCGATGATGCGACCGGGCGCGGGCCCGAGATCGGCCGGCTTGTCGGCGGACTTAGCCTTGTACCCGGCGGCAGCAATACTCGTCGCCACCAGCGCTGCTGCGGCGATCGTTAGGGCGATCCACTTCTTACGGCGCACGACCGACCATCCGTCGCCCGAGCTCCCCCTGTCCCCAAACCGCTTTTGCGGCCTTTTTCACACCGGCTGATGTTTGCACGGGGCCGGCGCGGGAACAAGCAAAACACAGGCACTACAAAGCTGCCAATCCACGGCCGATCAGGATGCGCTGTACGTCACTGGTGCCTTCGTAGATCTGGCAGACACGAACATCGCGCCAGATCTTCTCCACCAGGTAGTCCGAAACGTAGCCGTAACCGCCGTGGATCTGAATTGCGGCCGAGCAGACTTCCTCGGCCATTTCGGAGGCATATAGCTTGGCCATTGCGGCCTCCGTGAGGCATGGCCGGCCGGCGTCGCGCAACGTTGCCGCATGCAGGACCATCTGTCGCGCCACCGCGATCTTGGTTGCCATGTCGGCCAGGCGGAACTGGACGGCCTGATGATTGACGATCCGGGTGCCGAAGGCCTCGCGGTCGTTGGCGTAGGCATGAGCGGCGTCGAAAGCGGCACGCGCCATGCCGACGGCTTGGGCCGCGATGCCGATGCGGCCGGCTTCGAGGTTGGCGAGCGCGATGCGGTAGCCCTCGCCCTCGGCGCCCAGCAGGGCGTCGGCGCCGACGGTGCAATCCTCGAAGACGATCTGGCAAGTATCGGACGATTTCTGCCCCAATTTCTTCTCGATCGACGCCACGCGATAGCCCGGCGTCTTGGTCGGCACGATGAAGCAGGAGATACCGCGCTTCGCGGCGGCCGGGTCGGTGACGGCGAAGACCAGGGCCATGTCGGCGGAGCGGCCCGAGGTGATGAATTGCTTCACGCCGTTCAGCACCCAGCCGTTGCCGCGCCGCTCGGCGCGCGTCCTGAGGTTCGAGGCATCCGAGCCGGCCTGCGGCTCGGTCAAGCAGAAGGCGCCCAGCACCTCGCCGCGCGCCAGGGGCTTCAGCCAGCGCTCCTTCTGCTCGGGCGAGCCGTAGGCCAGGAGCGCCGCGCAGTCCGGCGAGTTGTTGACGCTCATTACCGTGGACAGGCCGCCATCGGCCGCCGCGATCTCCTCCAGCGCCACCACGTAGGACACCATGTCGGCGCCGCTGCCGCCCCATTCGGCGGGCACGCACATGCCCATGAACCCCAGCCGGCCCATCTCGGCCAGCAGCGGCCGCGGGATCTCGCCCGCCGCCTCCCAGGCGCGGACATGCGGCGCGATCTTTTCCTGCGCGAAGGCGCGCGCGGTGTCGCGGATCAGGGTCTGTTCGTCGGTGAGGAGCATCGTCCCAACCTTTGATTAAGCATCTTGCCGGACCGCGGGCCTCCAGGCCCGCTCGTGGTCAGAGAAGATGCGGGCCTGGAGGCCTCGCGGTCCGGCAAGACTCCACCTCATCATGCTTGCTTCAGCGGTGGCTCAACAGCCGGGCGCGCTGGCGCTGCCAGTCGCGATCCTTGATCGCCTGGCGCTTGTCGTGGGCCTGCTTGCCGGTGACCAGGGCGATCTCGATCTTGGCGCGGCCGCGCTGATTGAAATAGAGCTGCAGCGGCACCACGGTGCGGCCCTCGCGCTGGATGGCGCCGACCAGCTTGTTGATCTGCTTGCGGTGCAGCAGCAGCTTGCGCGGCCGCCGCGGCTGGTGGTTGAAATGGGCCGAGGACGCATATTCCGGGATGTTGGCGTTGACGAGAAAGAGTTCGCCCGCGCTCTCATCGGCATAG
>JABCYT010000728.1 GCA_013290035.1 Alphaproteobacteria bacterium | reverse complement strand
GCTGAATCCAAAACAGGTGCAAAGCAGGCGGATGATGCCGGACCTCTCCATCGCATCGTTGCTCTATGAGGAGGACTCGGTCGGGGTTTTCCTGCTGGTCTCCGTCGCGCTCGGCGGCGGGGCGGCCTGGCTCGCCGGCCGCGCCATCGCGGCGACCTGGCGGCCGTGGTGGCATGTGACCTTCTACATGTTGCTGCTGGGGCTTGCGGTGCGCTTCCTCCACTTCGCCCTGTTCGGGGCTACCTTGTTGTCGCCGCACTATTATTTGGTCGACACCGGGGTCTGTCTGGGGCTCGGCCTGCTCGGGTTCCGGGTGGCGCGCGCAGCCCAGATGGCCACCCAATATCGCTGGATCAACATCCGCACCGGCGCGTTCAGCTGGCGCCGGCGGCGCCAAGAAGCGCGCAGCGCGCACGCGGATTGTGAGTGACTTTTGCCGTGAAGGCGGCTTGAATTGGTGCTTACGGATAGCCCCGGCGGCGGAGCCGTGGCCCTACAAGGGGAGTTGGAAGCGATGAGACAGATCACAACACTCGGCCTCGCGCTGGGTTTTGCTGCTGCGTTCGCGGGCTCGGCCGCGGCGCAAGTCAAGATTGGTGTTGCGGGTCCGATCACCGGGCCCAATGCCGCGTTCGGCGCGCAGCTCAAGAACGGGGCCGATCAGGCGGTCGCCGACATCAACGCGGCCGGCGGCATCCTCGGCCAGAAGATCACGCTCTCCTACGGTGACGACGTTTCCGATCCCAAGCAGGGCGTCTCGGTCGCCAACAAGTTCGTCGGCGATGGCGTGAAATACGTGATCGGGCACTTCAATTCCGGCGTCACCATGCCGTCCTCGGAAGTCTATCAGGAGAACGGCATCCTGGAGATCACGCCGTCGGCCACCAACCCGAAGATCACCGAACGCATGATGTGGAACATCTTCCGCACCTGCGGCCGCGACGATCAGCAGGGCGCGGTCGCCGGCGCCTATATCGCGGACAAGTTCAAGGGCAAGAAGATCGCCATCGTCCACGACAAGACCACCTACGGGCAGGGCCTTGCGGACGAGACCAAGAAGTTCATCAACGCCAAGGGCATGAAGGAAGTGCTCTACGAAGGCATCAATATCGGCGACAAGGATTTCTCCGCGCTGGTCACCAAGATCAAGGCGTCCAATGCCGACCTCGTCTATTGGGGCGGGCTGTTCACCGAAGGCGGGCTGATCGTGCGCCAGATGCGCGACCAGGGCGTCAAGGCGCCGCTGATGGGCGGCGACGGCATCACGGACGACGAGTTCGCCTCGGTCGGCGGCCCCGGCGTTGAAGGCACGCTGATGACGTTCCCGCCCGATCCGCGCAACCGCGCGGAAGCCAAGCCGATAGTGGACAAGTTCCGCGCCGCCAACTTCGAGCCGCAGGCCTACACGCTCTACTCCTATGCGGGCCTGCAGATCATCAAGCAGGCGGCGGAAGCCGCCAAATCGCTCGATCCCAAGAAGGTCGCCGACAAGATGCATTCCGGCATGAAGTTCAAGACCGCGATCGGCGAGCTCTCCTACGACAAGAAGGGCGACATCACCCGTCTCGATTACGTGATGTATGTCTGGAAGAAGGATCCGAGCTCAAACAAGATCACCTACGTCGAGATCAAGTAAGCACGCTGCCCGATTTCACTGCGCGGAAGCCCGCCCCGGCCTTCGGGGCGGGCTTTTTGCTGGCCGACCATGATCCGAGATCTTCGTGAGGCAAATGCGCATCCGGCGATGCCGTCAACCGATGTTCTGCAGTCCCGGAAAGACCTCGAGCAGCCAGTTGTTGAGCTGCGTGAAGAACCCGAAGAAGAAGATGATCCCGGTCGCCACCAGAAGGCTGCCGGTTATCCGTTCGAAATGCACGAGGTGGTGGCGAAAGCGCGCAAGGAATGCAGCAAATGGCTCGACCGCAAGGGCCGCGACGATGAACGGCAGGCCGAGCCCCAGCGAGTAGACCGCCAGCAGGCCGGCGCCGCGCGCCACGGTCGCGTCCGACAGCGCAACGGCGAGAATCGACGACAGAATGGGCCCGATGCACGGCGTCCAGCCGAGCGCAAACGCCAGGCCCATCACGTAGGCGCCCCACAGGCCGACCGGCCTGCGCATCTCCACGCGCGCCTCGCGATGCAACAGGCGGATGGGAGCTAGACCCAGAAAGTGGAGACCCATGAAGACGATGACCAGGCCCGCAATCATATTGAAGGGGTCGAGGCCGGCCGGCAGATGCTCCCCGGTCGCGGAGTTGAAGGCATCGAATTGGCCGGCGAGCAGCGCTTGCGCGCGGCGAAGCCCGGCACCCACCGAGCTTGCGGCGGCCCCGAGCGAAACGAACACGGTGGAGAATCCCGCCACGAACAGGAGGGCGGCCATGAGGGTTTCGCGTTTAACGCGCGGCGCAGGCTCGGCGTCGGCGAGCCGCTCCAGCGACGCGCCGGCCAGATAGACCAGGTAGGGCGGCACCAGCGGCAGGACGCAGGGCGACAAAAAGCTCACCAGCCCCGCCAGCAGCGCGGCGATAATCGTGGTATTCGCGGCCATGGCGGCTACATGCGATAGACGCCGCCACCAATGCAAGCCGCTCGCACCGCCATCGCACCGATGTGATCGGGCGTGCTGGCGCCTCCAAGACTTGCTACGATTGCCGAGCAGTCCGGCGCCCCTCGCCCCGCTTGCGGGGGGAGGGCCACACGGTACTCGGGAAAACCAGAACTCGGCCCGGTGAGGGGGCGCTTCCGCAAGCTCAGACTCGCGGAAACGCCCCCTCATCCCGGCCTTCTCCCCGCAAGCGGGGAGAAGGAGACCGC
>JABCYT010000727.1 GCA_013290035.1 Alphaproteobacteria bacterium | reverse complement strand
CGACCACGCAGATGAAGCAGCTTGCCGGCATGCGCGGCCTCATGACCAAGCCCTCGGGCGAGATCATCGAGACGCCGATCATCTCGAACTTCAAGGAAGGCCTCAGCGTGCTGGAGTACTTCAACTCCACCCACGGCGCGCGCAAGGGCCTGGCCGACACCGCGCTCAAGACCGCCAACTCGGGCTACCTGACGCGGCGCCTGGTCGACGTGGCCCAGGACTGCATCATCTTCGAGGAGGATTGCGGCACCGAACGCGGCCTCACGATGCGCGCGGTCGTGGACGGCGGCGACGTGATCGAGCCGCTCAGCGAGCGCGTGCTCGGCCGCACCGCGCTCGACGACGTCGTCGACCCGCTGAACGGCACGGTCATCTGCAAGTCAGGCGATCTGATCGACGAGGTCACGGTCGAGCAGATCGAGAAGGCGGGCATCGAGGAGATGCGCATCCGCTCGGTGCTGACCTGCGACACCAAGACCGGCGTCTGCGGCAAGTGCTACGGCCGCGACCTGGCGCGCGGCACCAAGGTCAATATCGGCGAGGCGGTGGGCGTCATCGCCGCCCAGTCGATCGGCGAGCCGGGCACCCAGCTCACCATGCGCACCTTCCATATCGGCGGTGCCGCCCAGCGCGGCGCCGAGCAGTCGAGCATCGAGGCGAGCCACGACGGCCACGTCCAGGTGCGCAACCGCAACGTCGTGGTCAACAGCGCGGGCGTGCCCGTGGTGATGGGCCGCAACACCGAGCTGGTGCTGATCGACGGCGCCCAGCGCGAGCGTGCCAAGCATCGCGTGCCCTACGGCGCGCGCCTGCTGATCGACAACGATACGCCGGTCGCCAAGGGCCAGAAGATGGCCGAATGGGACCCCTACACCCTGCCGATCATCACCGAGAAGGCGGGCAAGGCGGTCTATGTCGACCTGGTCGAGGGCGTGTCGATGCGCGAGGTGATCGACGACTCCACGGGCATCTCCAACCGTGTCGTGGTCGACTGGAAGGGCCAGCCGCGCGGCGGCGATCTGCGTCCGCGCATCGCCATCCACGATGCCGAGGGCAACCCGATCATGCTGGCCAACGGCCAGGAGGCTCGCTACCTGCTGTCGATCGACTCGGTCCTCTCGGTCGAGAACGGCCAGGAAGTCCATGCCGGCGACATCCTCGCGCGCATCCCGCGCGAGGGCGGCAAGAACCGCGACATCACGGGCGGCCTGCCGCGCGTGGCCGAGCTGTTCGAGGCGCGCAAGCCCAAGGATTTCGCGATCATCTGCGACATCTCGGGCCGCATCGAGTTCGGCAAGGACTACAAGAACAAGCGCCGCATCCTGATCGTGCCGGAAGGCGAGGGCGCGGAGCCTGTCGAGTACCTGATCCCCAAGGGCAAGCGCATCGCCGTCCAGGAAGGCGACTTCGTGGAGCGCGGCGATCTGCTGATCGACGGCAACCCGGTGCCGCACGACATCCTGCGCGTGCTGGGCATCGAGAAGCTGGCCGAGTACCTGGTGAACGAGATCCAGGAGGTCTATCGACTGCAGGGCGTGAAGATCAACGACAAGCACATCGAGACGATCGCGCGTCAGATGCTGCAGAAGGTCGAGATCACCGATGCCGGCGATTCGACCTTCCTGATCGGCGAGCAGATCGACAAGCAGGAGTTCGAGCACGAGAACGTCAAGCTCGCGGCCGAGAAGCTGAAGCCTGCCAAGGCCGACCCGGTGCTGCTCGGCATCACCAAGGCCAGCCTGCAGACCAAGTCGTTCATCTCGGCGGCGTCGTTCCAGGAGACCACGCGCGTGCTCACCGAGGCGGCCGTCTCGGGCCGCGTCGACACGCTGCAGGGCCTCAAGGAGAACGTCATCGTCGGCCGCCTGATCCCGGCCGGCACCGGCGGCGTGGTCAACCGGCTGAAGGCGATCGCCGCCCAGCGTGACCGCGCCATCCTGGCCGCCGGCGCCGACGGCGAGGACCAGCCGGTCCCGACGCTCGAGCAGGAACACGCGGCCGACGACTGATCGTCGGACCCTTCAAACGCAAAGGCCGTCGTCGCAAGACGACGGCCTTTTCTTTGTTCAAACTTTCCTCCCCCGTCTTACGGGGGAGGTGCCCCCGAAGGGGGCGGAGGGGGAAGGCCTCACAGACGATCTCCTACAATTTCAGATCTGAAATTTGCAGGTATCTCGACTGGGGCTTTCCCCCTCCGGCCCTGCGGGCCACCTCCCCCGTATGACGGGGGAGGAAGGAGCACTCAGTGGCCGTTACGCCGCGCCAGCCAGTCCTCGCGTTTGAGCAGCCAGACCATGCGCATGCCTTCACCCGAGACGTAGCGGGAGGGCTCGCGGTCAATCAGCCGTGCGCCTTGCTTCTCCTTGATGCGGCCGGATGCGCCGTTGGCCTCGGCATTGCTCAGCCAGAGATGCGGCCAGCCGAGTTCGACGAAGGCGAACTCGGTCACGCGCTCGGCGGCCTCGGTCATCAGCCCTTGCCCTTGGAACTCGGGATCCAGCCAGAAGCCGCGCTGGTCGCGGCTCACCCCGTCGTCGGGCCAGAGGTCGAGGCGGCCGATCAGGTCGTCCGGGCCGCCCTTGAGGAAGATCGCCCAGTAGCATTTCTCGCACCGGGCCATCTGCTCGAGGCACTCGGCGACATGGGTCGCGGTGCCGTCGGCGGGGTACGGCCAGGGCACGCGAGCGGCCAGAAAGCGCACGATCTCCCAGCGCGGGAAGCGGCGCTGGATGGCCGGTATGTCCTCCTGCTGCAGCGGGCGAAGGATCAGGCGCCGGGTTTCCAGCACCGGCGTCGGTGGCATGGGGGGCTGGGAGGTCGT
>JABCYT010000726.1 GCA_013290035.1 Alphaproteobacteria bacterium | reverse complement strand
GTCCGACGAACGTTAGGTAGCCGTCCTCGTCGAGGCTGGCGACGTCGCCGGTGCGATAGACCTGGTCGTTCGCGCCTGACAGCCTGCCCGACGCATCGGCGTAGCCCTGCATCAGGCCGGCGGGACGCTCGCCATTCAGGTCGAGGCAGATCTCGCCCTCGCTGCGCGGCATGCCGTCGGCATCGAGGATCAGCACGCGATAGCCCGGCAGGGGGCGGCCCATGGCGCCCGGCTTGACTGTCTGGCCGGGCGAATTGGCGACGACGGCGGTGGTTTCGGTCTGGCCGTAGCCGTCGCGGATGGTGAGGCCCCACGCCTCGTGCACCTTGTTGATGACCTCGGGGTTGAGCGGCTCGCCCGCACCGCAGACCTCGCGCAGGGCGACCTTGCAGGCCGCCAGATCTTCCTGGATGAGCAGGCGCCACACCGTGGGCGGCGCGCAGAAGGTGGTGACGGCGCAGCGCTCGAGCACGCCCAACAGCGCCTTGGCGTTGAACGGCGCCTGATTGACCATCAGCACCGTGGCGCCGGCGTTCCACGGCGCGAAGAAGGTGCTCCAGGCATGCTTCGCCCAGCCGGGCGAGGAGATGTTGACGTGCACGTCGCCGGGCTTCAGCCCGAGCCAGTACATCGTCGAAAGGGCGCCCACGGGATAGCTGCGATGGCTGTGCCGCACGAGCTTGGGTTGGGCGGTCGTGCCCGAGGTGAAATAGAGCAGCAGAGGATCGTCGGCATGGGTCGGACCGTCCGGCGTGAAGTCGGCCGGACACTTGTAGGCATCGCCGAGCGGCTCCCACCCGTCGATTTTCGCGGTGCTGGTCGTCACGAATACGACATCGTCTCGCGACAGGCCGGCGCATTTGGCGACCTGCTCCTGGTCGGCCACGATCATGCGCGCGCGGCCGCGCTCGACGCGATCGGCCAGCTCCTCGCCGGTGAGCAGCGTCGTCGCGGGAATGACGACGACGCCCAGCTTCATGGCGGCCAGCATGATCTCCCATAGCGCCGCCACGTTGTTGAGGACCAGCAGCAGATGGTCGCCGCGCTTCAGCCCCTGCCGGCGCAGGTAGTTGGCGATCTGGTTCGAGCGCGTGGCCAACTCTGCGAAGGTGAGCTTGGTCTCCTGGCCCGTCGCCACATCGACGATCCACAGGGCGCAGTGGTCCTTGCTGTCGGCGGCGCTCGCCAGCTCGGCATCGAACCATTCGAGCGCCCAGTTGAACGGCACGGGCTCCGGCCACTGGAAGCCGGCCACGGCCTTGTCGTAGGCGGTCCTGTTGGCCAGCAGGAACTCGCGGGCCTGTCGGAAAGTCGGCATGGACTTCATCCCTGGTGGTTTTTCACTCGCGCACGGGCGAGCCTTCGAGGCTGAGCGGCGCATCTTGCGCGGGCTTGGCATTTTCGTCGAGGCGCAGGCAGCCGGCGTTGAGACCGTCGCCCGGCGCTTTTTCGACGGGCGCGACGAACAGCGCCGTCACCTTGAGGTCGCCGACGGTGAGCCGGGCCTCGCTCAGCCAGCGCGTGGCGCGGATTGAGGCGCCGCCCTGGCCAAGCCTCAGCCAGCCGCACATGACCGTTCGCTCGCCGGAACTGTCGATGCGGATATGGGCGGTGTCGTCGCCTTTGAAGGAGCCCGCGGCACTGTTGATGCGCCATTCGAAGGGCACGGCGCGATAGAGCTTGGCGTCGTCGGCCGAGACGTCGATCGAACCGACATAGTCGGTGCGTGCCAGCGCTGGATCGCGCAGCCAGCCCATGTACGACGCCACGCCGAACGCCAGCAGGCCGGCGCCCAGCAGCAGGATCGCCCACCGCGGAATCCCGGTCACGCTCACGCCAGGATGGTCGTCAGGCCGCCATCGACCACCAGCGTGTGGCCGGTCATGTAGGCGCCAGCGTCGGAGGCCAGCAGCAGCAACGGGCCGCGCAGATCCTCCGGCTTGCCCCAGCGATGGGCGGCGGTGCGCTGTTCCAGCATTGTATTGAATTCCTTGTTCTCCTGCAGTGCGACATTGAGCTTGGTGCGGATGTAGCCGGGCGCGATGGCATTGGCCGTGACGTGCGGACCGTACTCGGCGGCCAGGTTCTTGGTGAGGCCGACCAGCCCGTGCTTGGCGGCGACATAGCCCGCCACCGAGGCGCGGCCCAGGATGGCCATCACCGAGGAGATGTTGACGATGCGGCCGTACTTGCGGGCCAGCATGTGGCGGCCGACCTCGCGCGCCAGCACGAACTGGCCGATCAGGTCGGTCTCGACCGCTTTGCGGAAGAGCTCGGTCGGCGTGTTGACGATCGCCTCGCGGTAGATGATGCCGGCGTTGTTAACGAGCACGTCGATGCGGCGGTGCTGGTGGATGATGGTCGCGACCTGCTCGCGCACCGCGGCCTCATCGGTGATGTCGAGCGGCACGACATGGGCCTTGCCGCCCTTGCGGGTGATGGCCCGAACGGTGCCTTCGAGCTCCTTCACCGTCCGGCCGGCGCAGAGCACGGTGGCGCCCGCCGCGGCCAGGGTCAGCGCCATGTCGCGGCCCAGCCCGCGCGACGCACCCGTCAGCAGCACCACGCGGTTCTTCATCGAAAACAGATCGGCCATGCGTTGCCTATCTTCCTCCCCGTTTTGCCTTGGGGGGCGATCCTAGCCTATGAAAGGCACCGCGAGATATCGGGGAGAGGGACATGGCGACATCGGGCAAAGTGGCGATCGTGACGGGCTCGGCGACGGGGCTGGGTGCGGAGTGCGCGGTCGATCTGGCAGGACGCGGCTGGCACCTCGTCATCAACTACACCAAGAGCAAGAAGGAAGCCGCGTCCTGCCAGAT
>JABCYT010000725.1 GCA_013290035.1 Alphaproteobacteria bacterium | reverse complement strand
CGCCGTCGGAGCGCTGGTGGTTCGGCACCGACCAGTTCGGCCGCGACGTCTTCTCGCGCACCGTCTATGGCGCGCGCGTGTCGCTCATCGTCGGCCTCTCGGTCGCCGCCTTCTCGTGCCTGCTCGGTTTGGCCCTTGGCCTGGCCTGCGGCTACTTTCGGCGGATCGACGGCCTGGTCATGCGGGTCATGGACGGGCTGATGGCGATCCCCTCGATCCTGCTCGCCATCGCCCTCATCACCCTGACGCGGCCTGGCCTCGGCATCGTGATCGTGGCCATCGTGATCCCCGAGGTGCCGAGGGTGGTGCGCGTGGTGCGCGCGGTCGTGCTCTCCATCCGCGCCCAGCCCTATATCGAAAGCGCCATCGCCGGCGGCACGAAGAACGCCAAGCTGCTGCTGCGCCACGTGCTGCCCAACACCTTGGCGCCGCTGATCGTGCAATCGACCTATGTCTGCGCCTCGGCCATGCTGATCGAAGCAGGTCTCAGCTTTTTGGGCGCTGGCGTGCCGCCGGAGGTGCCGAGCTGGGGCAACATCATCGCCCAGGGCCGCACCTTCTTCCAGATCGCGCCCTGGACGATCCTGATTCCCGGCACGTTCCTGGCCATCACCGTGCTGGCGGTGAACCTTTTGGGCGACGGGCTGCGCGACCGTCTCGACCCGCGGTTGGCGAGACGGCTGTGACCGCCATCCTCGAAGTCCGCGACCTGCACACCCAGTTCGACACGCTGGACGGTGTGGTGCGCGCGGTCGACGGCGTATCCTTCGAGCTGGCGCACGGCGAGACCCTGGGCATCGTGGGCGAATCGGGCTGCGGCAAGTCGGTGACGGCGCTGTCCATCCTGCGCCTGATCCCGACGGAGACCGGCCGCATCGCCTCGGGCTCGATCCGCTTCGAGGGCGAGGAGCTGACGGCGCTGAGCGAAGAGGCGATGAAGCGCCTGCGCGGTCATCGCATATCGATGATCTTCCAGGAGCCGATGACCAGCCTCAATCCGGTGCTGACCGTCGGCACGCAGATCGCCGAGAACGTTGTGCGCCACCGGGGCGTGCCATGGCGCGCGGCGCGCGATCGGGCTTGCGAGATGCTCGACCTGGTGCGCATCGCCGATCCACGCCGGCGGCTCGACGAATATCCCCATCAGCTTTCGGGCGGCATGCGCCAGCGGGTGATGATCGCCATGGCCCTCAGCTGCGATCCGCGGGTGCTGATCGCCGACGAGCCGACGACGGCGCTCGATGTCACCATCCAGGCCCAGATCCTCGATCTCATGCTCGAGCTCAAGGAGAAGACCGGCACGGCCATCGTGCTGATCACCCACGACCTCGGCGTGGTGGCGGAGACCACCCAGCGCGTCGTCGTCATGTATGCCGGACGCAAGGTCGAGGAGGCGCCGGTCGAGGTGCTGTTCGAGGAGCCGTTGCATCCCTATACGCGCGGCCTGATGCGGGCGATCCCGCGCCTCGACATCGAGGCCGACTTAGCCGGCACGCGACCGCGCCTGCAGGAGATCCCCGGCCTGGTGCCGATCCTGACGCGCCCGATCGTCGGCTGCGCCTTCGCGCCGCGCTGCGGCTTCGCCACGGACCGCTGCCGCGCCGAGCCACCGCCGATCGTCGATGCCGGCGCTGGCCACACGGTGGCCTGCTGGGAAGTCGAGCGGGTAAGGGCAGCGGCATGAGTGCCGCACCCGTCCTCGAGGTCGAGAATCTGGTGAAGCATTTCCCGATCCATGGCGGGCTGCTGCAGCGCCGCGTCGGCGAGGTGAGGGCGGTTGATGGGGTGAGCTTCGCCATAGCCAAGGGCGAGACCCTGGGGTTGGTGGGCGAATCGGGCTGCGGCAAGTCGACCATCGGCAAGGCGGCGCTGAAGCTGATCGAGCCCACCGCCGGCCGCATCCTGCTGGGCGGCGAGGATGTGACGCATCTCAAGCCCGGCGCCATGTGGCCGCACCGCCGACGCATCCAGACGATCTTCCAGGACCCCTATTCGTCGATGAACCCCCGCCTGCCCGCCGGCACGATCGTAGGCGAGCCGTTGGAGAATTTCGGCATCACCCGCGGCCGCGCCACCGACGACCGCGTCGCCCGCCTGTTCGAGCGCGTGGGGCTGCGCCCCGATGCCGTGCGCAAGTACGCCCATGAATTCTCCGGCGGCCAGCGCCAGCGGCTGGGCATCGCCAAGGCGCTGTCGGTCAATCCCGACCTGATCGTGGCCGATGAGCCGGTGTCGGCGCTCGACGTTTCGGTGCAAGCCCAGGTGCTGAACCTGCTGATCGACCTGCAGGACGAGCTCGGACTCGCCTATCTCTTCATCAGCCACGACCTCGCCGTGATGCGCCATATCAGCCATCGCATCGCGGTGATGTATCTCGGCCGCATCGTCGAACTCGCCGACAAGCGCATGCTGTTCACGCAGCCGCTGCATCCCTACACCGAGGCGCTGCTGTCGGCCGCCACGGCGCCCGACCCCAAGCGACGCCGTCGGCGCAAACCCATCGTGCAGGGCGACGTGCCGAGCCCGGCCAAACCGCCGCCCGGCTGCCATTTCCACACGCGCTGTCCCTACGCCATCGCCGAGTGCCGGGTGACGGCGCCGCCGCTGATCGAGGTGGCACCTGGCCGCCACGTCGCCTGCCTGCGCCGCCCCGTCGGCGGCGATCAGGGCCCACTGCCGATAGCCTAGCGCGATTTCGCTGTAACGCTTTCCTTTGCCGTTTCGTCCTCCAGGGAGAGGAGGACGCACGCATGCGACGGCGATCTTTTTTGGCTCTTTCGGGAGCATGCCTTGTTTGCGGATGTTCGGGAGCCGTGCACCAGCT
>JABCYT010000724.1 GCA_013290035.1 Alphaproteobacteria bacterium | reverse complement strand
TTCCGGCGAACACAGGAGGAACGCGCCAATGGAGCGCCAGTTCGTCAACATCGAGAAAGGTCTCGGGCCCGATGGCAGGATCGCCGTGGTGCGCTTCGATCGCGGCGACAACATCAACGCGTTGAGTCAGAAGGCGATGCGCGAGCTGCGCGACGTGCCGCGCGACTTCGAGGACGACCTTTTGACCTCGGTCGTGATCCTGACCGGCTCGGCCAGGGCCTTCTCGGCGGGTTTCGACCTGAAGGATACCGAAGGCCGCCGGCGCGATTCGCTGTCGGTCGGCGAGCGCATCCATCGCCAGCGGCTCGGTCCAAAGATGTGCAAGGCGTGGCACGAGATGGACCAGGTCACCATCGCCGCCATCGAAGGCCATTGCATCGGCGGCGGCGCCGCGCTGGCCGTGTCGCTCGATTTCCGCACCTGCGGGAAGGGCGCGCATTTTCGCATCCCCGAGGTCGAGCTCGGCATGAACATGAGCTGGGGCTCGATCCCGCGCATGCTGGCGTTGATGGGTCCGGCGCGCACCAAGCAGGCGGTCATCCTGGCGTCGGACCGCATCTCCGCCGCCGAGGCGTTGGCGTGGGGGCTGGTCGAGAACGTCGTCGAGGACGGCCAGGCCTTCGGCGCCGCCATGCAATTCGCCGAGAAGATCGCCCGCCAGCCGCCGATCCCGGTGCGCATGACCAAGCGCACGGTCAACCGCTTCGCCCACGCGCTCGACGATCTCGGCGCCCACATGGACGCCGACCAGAACGTGCTGACCGGGTTGACCGAGGACTACAAGGAGGGAACCCAGGCCTTCCGCGAGAAGCGCAAGCCGGTGTTCAAGGGGCGGTAGCTGGGGGCGCGCCGCTCCAGCCTAGTACTTCCGGCCCGGCAGCTGGTCGATGATCGCCTGCCGCGCCGGGTCCTCGAGCATCGCCCATCGGCCGATCTCGTCGATCGTGCGCTTGCAGCCGAGGCAGAAGCCGCTCTTGCGATCGATCGTGCAGATGCCGATGCAGGGCGACATCACGCGCCTGAGCGGCGGCGGTCCATCAGACATCGCGCGATCAGGGCTTCTTGCTGAGCTCTGCGAGCTGGTTCTGCAGCTCGTCGAGCTTGCGCTTGAGATCGTCGATCGCGGCTTCGGTCGGCGGGTTGGCCGCATCGCTCTTGGGCGGCTCCTGTCCGTTGGTCGTGGATGGCGCGCCCGGCGCCTGTCCCGCCTGGCCGGGCCGGAACGGGTTGAACATGCGCATGGCGTTCTCGAACATCGCCATGTTCTGCTTGCCCATCGATTCGAACTGCTGGAACGGGTTGAAGCCGAAGGCATTCTGCATGTAGCGCCGCATCTGCTCCTGGTTGCGCGCAAACTGCGTCATCGACATTTCGAGATATTGCGGCACCACGCCCTGCAGGCTGTCGCCGTAGAAGGAAATGAGCTGGCGCAGGAACGGGATCGGCAGCAGCGTCTGCCCACCCTTGTTCTCTTCCTCGACGATGATCTGGGTCAGCACCGAGCGGGTGATCTCGTCGCCGGTCTTGGCGTCGTAGACGACGAAGTCGGTCTTGTCCTTCACCATCTGCGACAGATGGTCGAGCGTCACGTAAGCGGAGGTGGCGGTGTTGTAGAGCCGCCGGTTCGCGTACTTCTTGATCACCACCGGGGCGGGCTTCGGTCCACCCTCGGGTACTGCCTGATCGGCCATTACGCTTCGCTCCCTAGCTCCCGGCCGTCGTGAACGCCCGTTTACTTCGGATTGGCCACCTTAGCGCCGATACCGCAGTGCGACAAGGCGCGGTTTGCGCCTGCGAAAGCAGCGCCCAAGGACCATGGCGTGCCGCGATGGGCTATAGTGGGCGCATGGCCCCCGAAAACGACGATTCTGCCGATTTCGACCGCCTCGCCCGGCGTTATCTCGACCTCTGGCAGAGCCAACTTGCCGGGCTTGCCGCCGACCAGGCGCTGACCGAACAGATCGCCCGCCTGTTCGCGGCCGCGAACACCCAGGTTGCCTCGGCGATCCAGGCGGCCCAAGGAGCACACCATGCAGCCTCGAGTAGGTCCCCGTCCGCTGCCGCTTCATCTGGGCACGGCACTGATGACGTGGGCGAGCTCCGAAAGCGCGTGGAGGCTCTGGAAGCCCGCATCGCCGAGCTCGAAGCCAAGCTCGGCGGCGCCTGAGACGGTCGCGGCACTGCTGCCCGAGATCGCCGCCCTCGAAGCAAGGGCAGGCGCGGGCAAGTTCGAGGCAGCACTTCAGCGCGAGATCACGCGCCGCATGCACCGGCTGGCCGACGGCGTGCTGGCCTATCGCCAAAACCCGGTCCGTCGCACGCTCGACAATCCACCGGCGGTGTGGAGCGAAGGCAATACGCGGTTGCTCGACTATGGCGCCACGCACCGCGCGGCGCGCACGCGCGGGGCGCGCGCCGTGCTGGTCGTGCCCTCACTGATCAATCGCTGGGAGGTGCTCGACCTCACCGCCGAGAAGAGCCTTTTGCGCGCCATGGCGGCGCGCGGACTCAGGCCTTACCTCGTCGATTGGGGAACGCCCAATGACGAGGAGCGGCGCTTCGACAGCACGGCCTACGTGGCGCGCCTCGAGCGCGCGCTGGGCTTCGTCGCCAGACGCGCGCGGCGGGCGCCGGCCGTGATGGGCTACTGCATGGGCGGCACGCTCACCGTGGCGCTGGCGGCGCGGCGGCCGCGCCGGGTCGCCGGGCTGGCGCTGCTCGCCGCACCCTGGGACTTCCACGCCGACCGCACCGGCCATGCCTTCCTGGTCTCGGCCGGTCCGCTTCTGGCGGAGATGGCGGACCGGATGGGCGAGCTGCCGGT
>JABCYT010000723.1 GCA_013290035.1 Alphaproteobacteria bacterium | reverse complement strand
CGATGGCGTGCTCGAGGCCGATATCGGAGCGGAGCTGACCGGCCGCGGCGCTCCAGACGATCGCGGCTTTGCCGGCCTGTCATTCCACATCGGTCCGGATTTCGAGACCCACGAAACGGTGTACCTGCGCATGACCAATGGGCGCCTGAACGTGCCGCCGCCTGCGCCGCCGCGCATCGACCGGGCGGTCCAGTACGTGGCCCATCCGGATTTCCATTTCGACGTGTCGCGCGAAGCGTTTCCCGGCCGCTACGAAAAAGGCGCGGATATCGCCGTCGGTCGCTGGCACCGGCTTCGGCTGGAGGTCCGGGGCACACGCCTGCGGGCGCTGGTGGATGGCGCCGAAGTGCTGACCGTGGACGACCTGCATTACCCAGGTCGGCGCGGACCCGTCGGGCTCTTTGTCGGCGACGGATCACGGGCCTTTTTCACGAATCTCGGCATCGTCCCGGCGTGACTCGATCTGCCTCCCCAGCGCAGGTTCCGCGCTGGGGAGGAAGCAAGGTCGGTCGTTAGCGCTTGGGCGGGGTCGCCGGCCACGACTTGATCAGCGTGTCGTAGTCGATCGTCTCACCCTTGGGCTTCTCGTTTGCGAGCTTGCGTTGCGGGGCGATCGTGCCGTCTTTCTCGACCTTGGCGAACCAGTACTCGGCGGTCTGCTTGGGGTTGAGCTTGGGCCCGCAAGCACCCTGGACACCGGACTTCTCGATGCGCTCGAGCACCGAGTCCTGCGCGGCGGCCAGCGCATCCATCGCCGCCTGCGGTGTCTTGGCACCGGACGAGGCATCGCCGATATTCTGCCACCATAGCTGCGCCAGCTTCGGGTAGTCGGGCACGTTGTTGCCCGTCGGGGTCCACTGCACGCGCGCCGGCGAGCGGTAGAACTCGATCAGGCCGCCGAGCTTCGGTGCCCGTTCGGTGAAGCTCTTGTCCCAGATGTCGCTTTCGCGGATGAAGGTGAGGCCGACCTGGCTCTTCTTAAGCGAGGTCGTCTTGGCGACCATGAACTGCAGGTAGAGCCAGGCAGCCTTGCGACGCTCGGGCGGTGTCGACTTCAGAAGCGTGAGCGAACCCGCGTCCTGGTAACCGAGCTTCATGCCCTCCTTCCAGTACGCACCATGCGGCGAGGGCGCCATCCGCCATTTCGGCGTGCCGTCGGCATTCATCACCGGCAGGCCGGGCTTCACCATGTCGGCGGTGAAGGCGGTGTACCAGAAGATCTGCTGGGCGATGTTGCCCTGGGCCGGCACGGCGCCGGCTTCGGAGAAGGTCATGCCCCGCGCGTTGGGCGGCGCGTACTTGTTCAGCCAGTCGACGTATTTGACGATCGAGTAGACCGCCGCCGGGCCGTTGGTGTCGCCGCCGCGCTCGACCGAGGACCCCGTCGGACGGCAGCCCTCCATGCGGATGCCCCATTCGTCGACCGGCAGGCCGTTGGGGATGCCCTTGTCGCCGTTGCCGGCCATCGACAGCCAGGCGTCGGTGAAGCGCCAGCCGAGCGACGGGTCCTTCTTGCCGTAGTCCATGTGGCCGTAGACTTTGACGCCGCCGATCTCCTTGATGTCGTTGGTGAAGAACTCGGCGATGTCCTCGTAGGCCGACCAGTTCACCGGCACGCCGAGCTCGTAGCCGTACTTGGCCTTGAACTTCGCCTTGTATTCGGGGTTGGTGAACCAGTCGTAGCGGAACCAGTAGAGGTTCGCGAACTGCTGGTCGGGCAGCTGAAAGAGCTTGCCGTCGGGCGCCGTGCCGAACGACTTGCCGATGAAGTCGGCGACGTCGAGCGTCGGCAGGGTGACGTCCTTGCCTTCGCCCGCCATGAAGTCGGTCAGCGAGATCGTCTGGTTGTAGCGGAAGTGCGTGCCGATGAGGTCGGAATCGTTGACCCAGCCGTCATAGATGCTGCGGCCCGACTGCATCTGGGTCTGGATCTTCTCGACCAGGTCGCCCTCCTGGATGATGTCGTGCTTGACCTTGATGCCGGTGATCTCGGTGAAGGCCTTCGCCAGCACCTTCGACTCGTACTCGTGCGTGGCGATGGTCTCCGAGACGACGCTGATTTCCATGCCGGTGAAGGGCTTCGCGGCATTGATGAACCACTGCATTTCCTTCATCTGCTCGTCCTTGGTGATCGTCGAAGGCTGGAACTCCTCGTCGATCCACTTCTTGGCGGCCGCCTCGTCGGCGGACGCCGGAGCCGCGAGGGCTCCCATGAAGGCCGTCAGCGCGATGGCGCTCGCCATCGTCGTCAGGCGGCTCGTGACTGTCATGCGTCTCATGGTTTCCTCCATTGGAGTGACAAAACGCAGGGGTGGCCGGTTGTCCGGCTCTGCTTGATCTCGCTGGCCTAGACCGTGCGGAACACGACCACGGCGGCAACCAGCGAAATGGCGGATGCGAGCCACAGGCTCGACACGTCGATGCCCTCGCCGATCGGCAGCGTCGCGATCGGCGCGGCGCCGACAAAGCCGATCCAGGCGAGGTTGATGACGGCGGCGAGCACCAGCGACAGGAACAGCCTGTCGCCGCGCGTCGTTGGGATGCCCAGCACGCCGACCCTTTCGACCTCGGGGCGCCGGCGGGCGAGCGCGATCATGACGAGGAGCAGCAGGCCCACCGCCACGAAGAAGGCGCCGGTTGCAGGTGTCCAGGCCATCCAGGCGAGGTCTTCCACGGGCGCCTCCTCAAACCCGGCCGAGCGCGAAGCCGCGCGCGATGTAGTTGCGCACGAACCAGATCACGACTGCGCCGGGAACCAGGGTGAGCACGCCCGCCGCCGCCAGGACCCCCCAGTCCATGCCGGCCGCCGACACGGTGCGCGTCATGGT
>JABCYT010000722.1 GCA_013290035.1 Alphaproteobacteria bacterium | reverse complement strand
GAGCGCCACGCTCTTCTTGTTGCGGCTGTAGACCTTCCACGCCGTCTCGATGCCCTTGACCTTCCACGAGCGCAGCGTGTCGCCCTCGGGCGGCTCGATCTTGATCACCTCGGCGCCGAAATCGGCGAGCTGAAGCGTGAGAATGTTGCCCGCGACCAGCCGCGACAGATCGACGACGCGGACCCCGTTCAGGGGCCCACGCGCCTGGGGCGTGAGGGTCTTCTTTGCAGGCTTCCTAGCCAACGTGCTTGCCGAAGAACTCCAATGTCCGGGCCATGGCCTGCTTGGAGGCCGCCGCGTCGTAGCTGCCGCGCTCGTCGCAATGGAAGCCGTGGTCGGCCGGATAGTCGAAGACCTGCACGCCGGGATGGAGCTTGCGGAGCTCGTTCACGTGCGTCATCGGGATGTGCATGTCCTTGTCGCCGAAATGCATCTGGGTCGGCACCACGGGCTTCTCGTTCTTGGTGCCGTAGATGCCGCCGCCGTAATAGGCCGACACCGCATCGGGCTTCAGCCGCGTCGCCGCCAGCCAGGCGATGGTGCCGCCCCAGCAATAGCCGGTGACCGCCGCCTTCTTGGCGCCACGCTTCTTGAGCTCCTCGATCGCCGCCTCGACGTCCTGTACCGGCTTGTCGAGGCCCAGTTCGGTCACGTACTTGCGGCCCTCGGCGATGGTGTCAGGCGTGTAACCGAGCTCGATGCCGGTCTTGAGGTGGTCGAAGAAGCGCGGCGCCAGCGCCAGGTAGCCGTCGGCCGCGAACTTGTCGGTGACCGCCTTGATGTGATGGTTGACCCCGAAAATCTCCTGGATCACCACGACGCCGCCCTTGGCCGTGCCCTTCGGGGCGGCGAGGTAGGCGCCGATCTCGCCGGCTTTCGACTTAAGGCGGATATCTTCGCCCATGAGAATTCCTCCCGGTTGCGGCCGGCATTGGACATGGTATTGCGGCGCCGTTCAACCCGCCGGCCCGAGCGCCGTGCCGCAGAAAGAAAATCATGTACGTTCCCAAGCACTTCGAAGGCGACGAGACGACCGGCCGGCAGATCATGCAGGATCATGGCTGGGCGCTGCTGATGACCGCCGATGCCGCGGCAGCGCCGGTGGCGACCCACCTGGCGCTGGTCTGGCAGGATGACGGCAGCCCGCACGGCTCGCTGATCGGCCACATGGCGCGCGCCAACCAGCACTGGCAGCTGTTCGCGCGCGGCGCCGAGTCGCTTGCCCTGTTCTGGGGACCGCATGCCTATGTTTCGCCGACCTGGTACACGCCGGGCGTCAAGGTGCCGACCTGGAACTACGTCACGGTGCATGCCTATGGCCGGCCGCAGGTCGTCGAGGACACCGAGGGCGCGCTCGACGTGCTGGCCAGGCTGGCCGCGGTCTACGAAGGCAGCGGCGCGGAGGCCTGGGGCCTCGACCGCCTGCCGCCGGGCAATGCCGAAGCGCAGACCAGGGGGATCGTCGCCTTCCACATGCCGCTCTCGCGGATCGAGACCAAGCTCAAGCTCAGCCAGAACCGCGATATGGAAGACCGCCACCGCGTCATCGCCAGGCTCGAGGCAAGCGACAGCCAGGACTCCCAGGCAACGGCGCGCTGGATGAAGCGCGTGCTGCCCTAGCTATTGCGCGCGCTTGGTCGGGCCGTCCTTCTCCTCGTCCATCAAATAGCCGACGCCGCGGATCGTGTGGATGGCGACGTTGGCGCCGGCGTCCGTCAGGATATGACGCAGCCGATGGACATAGACCTCGATCGCATTCGATGAGACGTTCTGCGACATGCCGAAAACCTGGCCCTCGAGCGCTTCATGGGAGACGGTGCGGCCGCCCCGCTTGAGCAGGACTTCCAGGACCTCCGCTTCCCGCGGCGGCAGGAAAAGCAGCTTGCCGGCGACGACGGCCTGGCGGCTTTCGGTCTCGAACGACACGTTGCCCAAGGTCAGCGCGTCGCGTTTGGATTCGGGCGATCTTCGCAGCAGCGTTTGAACGCGCGCCACCAGTTCATCCATGTCGAAAGGCTTCACGACGTAGTCGCTCGCCCCTTTGTGCAGCCCGGTAATGCGATCATCGAGGCCGCCGCGCGCCGAAAGAATGAGGACCGGCGTTTTGTCCCGCCGCCGTTGCATCTGGTCGAGCAGGGCAAGGCCGTCCGCATCGGGCAGTCCAAGATCGAGGACGACGGCTGCATAGTGCATCGTCTTCAGGGAGATTTCGGCGGCAGCTGCATTGCTGGCCGAATCGACATCGAGACCGGCTCGTGCCAGCGCCTTCGTCAGAAGCGCAACGAGCTGGTTGTTGTCCTCGACCACCAGTATCCGCATCTCCCCGGACCTCGTCTGTGCGATGCCGAACGATAGGTTGGCGAAGAGGCCTCGTCGAGATTGCGTGTGTCCAGTTTCCTCTGTTCGTCAGCTTGGTGTAATTCGAAGCACTCGGCTTCGTACCGTGTGCAGTGATCAGCAGCGCTACTTCGCGCGCAGCAGGTCGGTCACCTTCAAGAGGATCAGCTCGTTGTCGTCGGACTTGCCGAGCGCGCGGCCCGACGAGAAGGGCAGGTTGTTGTCGTTGCCGACGATGATGTGGTCGGCATCGACGACATCGACATTCTCGATGGTGAAGAACGGGAAGGTGAGCTTGCCGTCCCGTCCGCCCTGGCGGGCGATATTGTTCGGGTCGTCGATGTCCATCAGGTCGATGTAACCCACCTTCTTCACCAAGCCGTCGGCGTCGGCCTGGGCGAAGTCGATCTTGTAGATGCGCTTGAACCTGGCCGGCACGTTGAAGCAGTCGGGCCTGGGGCCACTTTCGGGGCAGGCCTGCGCCGGGTCGCC
>JABCYT010000721.1 GCA_013290035.1 Alphaproteobacteria bacterium | reverse complement strand
GCGCTTGAAACCGTGGCGTACCGCCGAGGTCACGACGCAGCGGATCACCGCGTACATGGTGGCATAGTCGAGCGTGATCGTGCCGTTGAGCGACATGTGGTGCTCGGACATGCCGTAGGGGATGGTGGGCGCCACCACCACCGGCGTCGTCTTTTCCACGATTCGCGCGGCGCGATGCGACACTTCGTGCACGCAGCGCCAGTCGACCATGCTGGGCAAATGCGGTCCGTGCTGCTCGGTGGCGCCGATCGGCACGATGACGACGGCGTTGCGCGCCGCCAGCGCCTTGATTTCCGAGGCTTTCAGCCTCGACCATTCGATCTCGCTCATGGTCTCAGAGCGACGGCATGGGCTGCATCGGCATGCCCAGCCATTTCTGGTGCAGGCGGTCGAGCTCGCCGTTCATGGTGTTGAAGAAGATGAAGCTGTCGAGCCAGCGCACCAGATTGTGCTCGCCCATGCGCACGCCCATGTGGGCGGGGCTGCGCCGGATCACGAACTTGATCTCGAACTCCTTGCCGGGATTGCGCTTCTGCAGGTCGGGGATGATCAGGTTGTTGGTGGCGAACAGCTCGGCCTGGCCCGACAGATAGGCCGCGGCGGCGGTGGCGTCATCCTCGGTGCGCATGATGTTGGCCTTGGGCGCCATCGCCGACAGCGCCAGCTCCTGGGTCGTGCCTTTGGCGGCGGCGACCTTCAGGCTGCCGATGTCGGCGGCCGACTTCACGTTGGCGCTCTTGGGGCCGAACACCGCGAGGTTGGTGTCGGCGTAGGGCGAGGTGAACATGATCTGCTTGGCGCGCTCGGGCGTCAGCCCCATCACCGAGATCACGATGTCGACCTTGTCGGTCAGCAGGAAGGGGATGCGGTTGGCGCCGGTGACCTGCTGCAATTCGAGCTTCACGCCCAATGCCTTGGCCACCAGGCCGGCCAGCTCGACGTCGAAGCCTTCGGCCTCGCGCGCCTGGTTCTGCGAGCCGAAAGGCGGCACGTCGAGGGGCACGGCGATGCGCACCACGCCTTTCTTCAGGATGTCCTCGAGCCGGTCGGCTTTGGCGGCCTGGCCGCTGAAGGCGGCAAGGCTCAGGGCCAGCAGGCCCACGATAAAGCGCTTCATGTTGGTTCTCCCTTACTTATCCCCGGCATGGATTTTGAATTACTATGCGCAAGGTCGTCCACAGCGCAGTGGCATGAGGAGCGTGTATGAGCGCCGAATTCGAAATTGCATCGCCTTTGCCCGGCGCCGCGTTCGGCGCGACGCTGCGCCTCGCCAAGTCCATCGCCGAGGACCTGCCCGGCGGGTTACCCGAGGCGCTGGCGGACGCCGGCGGCCTGCTGCTGATTCCGGGTCTGAACCAAATCGCGGCCGAGCCCGAACTGCTGCTCCGTCTCAGCCGCCTGTTCGGACCGGAGATCGAGGACTACCGCTATCTGCTGACCAGCCAGCACCTGGTGCATGAGTCGGTGCCGGAAATCTTCCTCGTCACCAACATGGTGCCGAACTACCGACCGCCGCCGCTCAGGCCCGAGCCGCCGCTGACGGTCGACGGCAAGTTCCCCGTCCAGTATCCGCAGCGCAAGGGCTGGCACACCGACCAGAGCTATCGCCGGCCGCCGCCCGACATCTCGCTGTTCTTCGCCGTCAACCCCGTCGCCCGCGAGCGCGGCCAGACGCTGTTCGCGTCGGGAACGCTCGCCTACGACGCCTTGCCGGCTGCTCTCAAGGCCAAGGTGGAGAATCTGCAGGGGCTGCATGCCCAGCCGGGCACCGGCCGCGGACGCGGCGATGCCGAAGCCGGCAAGACGCCGCGCGCTTTCGCGCCGCACGAGCGCTCGCAGCCGCAGCCCGTGGTACGCACGCATCCGGTCACCGGCAGGAAGGCGCTTTATCTTTGCGAGCGCGGCCAGATGGACTGGTTCGACGGTCCCTTCGTCGGCCTGCAGCCCGGCCCCTACGGCGACGGCGCCAAGCTGCTCGACGAGCTCATGAGCCACTACACGCGTCCTGAATTCGTCTATGTCCACGAATGGACTCAGGGCGACGTGCTGGTGTGGGACAATCGCTGCCTGGTCCATACCGCGACCTGGTACGACGCCGACAAGGAACAGCGCATGATGTGGCGCACCACCGTGCGCGGTAATCCCGGTGCGATTTATGCCGGCGAAGAGAAGAGCTGGATACCGCGCAAGGAGCCGGTGACCGCCTGACGGCCTAGCCAGCGGATGGCGCCACGTGGCTCGCGAAGACGGCGAGGGCGGCCGCGATGACGGGCCGGCTGGCACGATCGGAGCGACAGACGAGCACGAGGTCGCGGAACAACGGCGGATCGAGGCTGAACAGGTCGATCCGTCCGGCGACGGCGTCCTCGCGGGCGGCAATCTCGGAGACGATCGACCAGCCGAGTCCGGCGCGCACGAAGGCCACCTGGGCTTCGGCGCTGCCGATGTCGGTGACCCGGATCCGGCGCCGGTCGACGACCGCGAGCCAGGAGTCGATGGCGCGCCGGATCGATCCGCCGCGATCGTAGAGAACAAGCTGGCGGTTCTTGAGATCGCGCGACCTGATCCTTCGTGAGGTCGGCGCCTCGCCCGGCGGCGTGATGCAGACCAGCCGGTCGCGAAAGAAGAAACGCGACTGCAGGTGGGGGTCGCGGATCGGCGCGGTCAGGAGACCGAGGTCGATCGAGCCGTCGAGAAGGCCTGGGATCATGTCCTGGGTGTTGCCGGTCAACACGCGCAGATCGATGCCGGGATGGCGCGCCCGCAGATCGACCATGACCGGGGGAAGCAGGTGTCTCGTCGCGGTCGCGCCCGTGGCCAGCACCAGCGCG
>JABCYT010000720.1 GCA_013290035.1 Alphaproteobacteria bacterium | reverse complement strand
CAGGAAGAGATTGGTGACGATCACGAACGCCGCGGCCAGCAGGCTCGGCCCCAGCAGGCCGGCGCCGGCCAGGGTGCCGACCATGGCCGAGCACCACAAGGTCGCCGCGGTGTTGAGCCCGTGCACGTTGACGCCCTCGCGCAGGATGACGCCGGCGCCCAGGAAGCCGATGCCGGTCACCACCTGGGCGGCGACGCGGGTCGGATCGCCCTGGCCGACCAGGCCGGAAAAGGCCACGAAGCCGCAGGCGCCCAACGCCACCAGGGCATTGGTGCGCAGGCCCGCCATCTTCTGATGCCACTGCCGCTCGAAGCCGATCGCCGAGCCCAGCAACAGGGCGACGGCGAGGCGGAGCGCGGTGGGCAGGAGCTCACCCGCGTCGACGATCATCGGCCCCTCCTTGTCGGAGGGGCGTTACACTTTGATGACCGCCTGGTGCGGCCGTCCGGGCACGGCCGGTTGCCCAGGGTATTACGAGGTATTACTTTCGACTACCATGGCCAAGCGCACTTCTCCCACGACGACGCCGGTATCCGTGAAGCTTCGCGACGACGAGCGCGACCGACTTGCCGCGCTGGCCACGGCGCACAAGCGGTCGTCGCACTATTTGCTGCGCGAAGCGGTGCGTGAATATTTGACCCGCGAAGAGGCGCGACAGTCCTTCCGCGATGAAGCCGACAAGGCATGGTTCGACTACGAGCAGACGGGCCTGCACGCAACACATGCTGAAATCGACAGGTGGGCGAAATCCCTCGGCACGCGCAAACCCAAGCGCGCGCCGAAATGGCACAAATAAGCTATTCGCGAAACGCCATCTCCAGCCTGGACCGGCTTCATCGCTTCCTGGCCGAGAAGAATCCCGACGCCGCGGCGCGCGCCATCAACGCGATGGTCGATCGACTGGCGTCGCTCGAGGATTTCCCGCGTTTGGGTCCGGTCGATCCCGTTCGACCGGACTTTCGCCAGCTTTTCATACCGTTCGGTGCGGCAGGCTATGTCGCTCGGTATCGGGTGTCGGGAAACACCGTCATCGTGCTCGCCGTCCGCCACGTGCGCGAGGCCGGCTTCTTGCCCGAACCAACCGCCGCGCCTACGCCGCCACCGCGAGCCCCGTCGTCTCGTCGACGCCGGTCTTGAGGTTGATGACCTGGACCGCCGCACCCGAGGCGCCCTTGCCGAGATTGTCGAGCGAGGCCACCGCCAGGATCTGCTGCTCGGCCTCGTTGCCGTAGACGGCGAGCTCCATGGAGTTGGTGTCGATCAGCCGGTCGGCGCGCAGGAAGCGGTCGCGCTCCAGCCACTTGCGGTCGCTGAGCGGCCGCACCGGCACGAAGGTCTCGCCGGCATAGTAGTCGGCCAGCACCTTGTGCACGTCGGCCGCCGTCACCTTCTTCGCCACGATGTCGCGCGTGATCGGCACCATCACCAGCATGCCCTGGGCATAGTGGCCGACCGACGGCACGAACAGCGGGGCGTGCTGGAGGTTGGAATATTTCTTCATCTCCGGCACGTGCTTGTGGGTGAGCTCGACGCCGTAGAGCCCGAACGGCTCGACGTCGGGGGTGTTCTCGTGGACCGCGATCAGCTCTTTGCCGCCGCCGGTGTAGCCCGAGACGCCGAACACGGCGGGCGTTGAGTCGGCGCGCACGATGCCGGCATCGACCAGCGGCCGCAGGATGGCGATGGCGCCGGTCGGATAGCAGCCCGGATTGCTGATGCGCCGGGAGGCGAGCAGCTTGGCGCGCTGCGCCTTGTCGAGCTCGGGAAAGCCGTAGATCCAGCCGTCGGCAACGCGGTGCGCCGTGCTGGCGTCGATCACGCAGGTGTCGGCGTCACCGAGGGCGGCCACCAGCTCCTTGGCCGCCGCGTCGGGCAGGCAGAGCACGGCGATGTCGGCGGACTTGGCGATCTCGACGCGCTTGGCGAGGTCCTTGCGGTCGGCCATCGGCAGCTCGAGCAGCTCGATGTCCGGCCGATCCTTCAGCCGGTCGTGGATTTGCAGGCCGGTCGTGCCGTGCTGGCCGTCGATGAAGATCTTGGTCTTGTTGCTGGTCATGGTCTTCTCTCTCGCAAATTAAGGGCCTTAGGGTACTGGCCGACCGGAGAAGAAGGGAAATGGGAAGCCGCCTGATCCTCTCCAGCGGCTTCACGAAACGGCGCGTTTCTAGGCGCGCGCGTTCCCACACCGCTTTTCAGGGCGGCGGCGTCGCGACCGGGAGGGGGCGAACGACATCATGGTGGGCGCATATTTCATCGGCGGCCGACGATGTCAAGAGCCGCAGGCTGACATTACCTCACGACGCTCTTCAGCTTCTCGAACAGCACCTCACCCATGGCTTTCAGCTCGCGCAAATAGGCGAGCTTCTTCTCGTCCTTGCTGGCGATGTCGGCATGCCACGGACTGCCTCTCCATCCTGCGCCACCGGTGTCGCGAAAGCCGGCAGCCACGGGATTGAAGTAGTAGTCGGCATGGACGAAATCGCCCCTCTTCTCGATGTAGTAGGACAACGCAAGCGCCATGTTCGGTCGGCCCCGGCTGTCGCTCCAGCGGTAGAAGTCGATAGAAGCCTGGGATGGATCCTTGCCGAGGGTTTGGCCGACATGATTTAGCACCCAGCATTCCGAATCCTTGGGCTTGTTCGAGGCGTCGGAATAGCCGGCGTGCACGTCTTTGCGGTCGCAAATATGCTTATTGCGGCCCCACCCTCCGGGATTCCACTCTTCGTTGGTGGCGATGGATACCCACCGCGAGAGTCGATTGCCGGTCATTTGCGCCAGGTAAACCCGCCCGATGTCGCCGCTGCCTTTTGTACTTCTGCTCTCCCCGACGGCGA
>JABCYT010000719.1 GCA_013290035.1 Alphaproteobacteria bacterium | reverse complement strand
AATATCGCAGCGCTTGCCTGCGTGCTGCAGGAGCGCGGCGCGCTCGGCTTCAACTCGACGATCCTGATCGAGACCGGCGAGGAGACGGGCTCGCCGGGCCTGGCCGATTTCTGCAAGGCCAACAAGGTGGCGCTCAAGGCCGACGCCCTGATCGGCTCGGACGGTCCGCGGCTCGACCATCGCCGGCCGACCATCTTCGGCGGCACGCGCGGCACGCTCAACTTCAACCTGAAACTCACCTTGCGCGAGGGTGGCCATCATTCGGGCAACTGGGGCGGCCTGCTCGCCAACCCGGGCATCATCCTGGCGCATGCGCTGGCCACCATCACCGATGCGCGCGGCCAGATCCAGGTGCCGGAGTGGCGGCCCAAGACCCTGACCAACTCGGTGCGCGCGGCACTGGCCGACGCCCATGTCGATGCGGGCGAAGGCGCGCCCGAGATCGATCCGGACTGGGGCGAGAAGTCGCTCACGCCGGTCGAGCGCGTGTTCGGCTGGAACAGCTTCGAGGTCCTGGCCTTCAAGACCGGCAATCCCGACCGGCCGGTCAACGCCATCCCGCCCAGCGCCATTGCCTACTGCCAGCTGCGCTTCGTGGTCGGCACCGATCCGCACGAGATCCTGCCGGCGCTGCGCCGCCATCTCGACAGTCACGGCTTCCCGCAGATCGAGCTCGAGCAGGCGCGCGACGTGATCATGAACGCGACGCGGCTCGATCCCGAGAACCCGTGGGCCAAATTCGCCGCCGCCTCGATCGAGAAGACCGGCGGCCAGAAGCCCAACATGCTGCCCAATCTCGGCGGCTCGCTGCCCAACGAAGTCTTCACCGATATTTTAGGCATGCCGACCGTGTGGGTGCCGCACTCCTACGCGGCCTGCTCGCAGCATGCGCCCAACGAGCATTTGCTGGCGCCGGTGGCGCGCGACGGGCTGCGGCTGATGACCGGCATCTTCTGGGACTTGGGCGTCAGTGCGCCCTAATTCATTTTCCTCCCCCGTGTGACGGGGGAGGAAAGATAGTGCAGCAATGCTCTCATCCGACGAAGCCGCCGATCTGATCGAGGCCATCGCGGCCCGGCAGGATCGCGCGGCCTTCGCCAGCCTGTTCCGCCACTACGCCCCGCGCGTCAAAGCCTTCATCATGCGCGGCGGCACCGATGCAGAGACCGCGCAGGAAGTGGCGCAGGAAGCGTTGATCATGGTGTGGCGCAAGGCCGCGAGCTTCGATCGCAGCCGCGCGTCGGCCGCCACCTGGATCTTCACGATCGCCCGCAACAAGCGCATCGACCTGTTGCGCCGCGCCGGGCGGCCGGTCCTCTCGGCCGAGGATTGGCTGGCCGTCTTCGCGCCCGAAAAGGACGACGCCGACAAATCCGTCCTCACCGGCCAGACGTATACCCGCGTGAAGGAACTTTTAGGCAGCCTCTCGGCCGATCAGCTGGTGGTCATCCAAAAGGCCTTTTTCGAGGACAAGACCCATATGGTCATCGCCGAGGAACTGAAGCTGCCCCTCGGCACCGTAAAATCACGCATTCGCCTGGCCCTCGGGCGCTTGCGGGAAGCGTTGGAGAAAGACGAAACATGAGCCGCCATCCGGCCCCCGACGAGCTGCTGCTGGACTACGCCGCCGGTGCGTTGGCCCAGGGGCCAGCGCTCGCGGTGGCGCTCCACGTGGCGCTCGATCCGGCGGCGCGACGGGCGATCGAGCGCCTCGAGGCGCTGGGCGGCGCCTTGATGGAAGGCGAGCGCGAGAGCGCGCTGGAGGAAAGCGCGCTCGAGCGCACGCTGGCCAGGCTCGACGCCATCGCCGTCGAACCGCGGCCGGCGCCGCGCGCGCTGCGGCCCGGCTTCGAATGGGCGCCGCCGCCGCTCGCCCGCCATATCGCTGCGGATGCGCGGTGGCGCAACGTGCTGGGCGGCTTCGAGGAGATCCGTCTCCGCCTGCCGGGCGACAGCCATCGCGTGTCGCTGTTGCGGCTGAAGCCCGGCCGCGGCCTGCCGATGCACCGCCATGTCGGCGCCGAGTACACGGTGGTGCTGCAGGGCGGCTACACCGACTCGACCGGCAACTACGGCGTCGGCGATTTCGCCGTCGGCCCCGGTCCCGAGCAGCACGAGCCGATCGCCGATCCCGGCCCGCCCTGCATTGCCTTGATCGTGATCGAAAGACCGATCGTGTTGACGGGTCCGATCGGCCGCTGGCTCAACCCACTGGTGAGACGCGATCTGATCTGACAGGCTCGCGGGCCTGAAGGGGAGGACCGATGTCGCGCATTCCGTACTACGAGGTCGACAACGCCGCCGGCAAGCACGCCGAGTTTCTGGAGAAGCTCAAGCCGCATCTCAACATCTACCGCATGCTGGCGAACTCCGAGAACGGCATGAAGGGCTTCGTGCGCATGGGTAATGCGCTGCTGCATCGCTGCGAGCTCGATCCCGCCTTGCGTGAGCTGGCAATCCTGCGCGTCGGCCGGCTGAGCCGCGCCGCCTACGAGGTCTTCCAGCACGAGCGCATCGCCCGCGAGGTCGGCGTCACCGACGACAAGATCGCCGCCCTGCGCGACGCCACCATCGAGGCGCCGGCGTTCAGCGACAATGAAAAGGCCGTGCTGCGCTTCACCGACGACGTCGTGCGCAACATCAAAGCCTCGGACAAGACCCTGAAGGCGGTCGAGGCGTTCCTCACACCCGGCGCGCTGGTCGAGCTCACGCTCACCGTCGGCTACTACATGATGGTCTGCCGCTTCCTCGAGACGCTGGGCGTCGACGGCGAGGAAGGCCAGGCCGAGTGGCTGAAGACCGCCAAGCTCTAGGAGCCCTGTGATGGCGTACCGCGTC
>JABCYT010000718.1 GCA_013290035.1 Alphaproteobacteria bacterium | reverse complement strand
AACCCGGCAAATTCGGGGTGGCGTCGGGCCGCTGCCGACAGTATCAGTACCGGCCCTCAAAACGGACATGGAAATGACTTCAGCAACCCTGCCTCGCGTCTCTGTGGTCGGTCTCGGCAAGCTCGGCGCGCCGCTTGCCGCCGTCCTCGCCAGCCGTGGCTTCACCGTCATCGGCCTCGACGTGAGCAAGACCCTCGTCGACGCGTTGAACGCCGGCAAGATGCCCATCGTCGAGCCGCAGCTCAACGAGCTGATCGCCGCCAACCGGCAGCGCCTGTCGGCCACGATGGATGCCGGCGAAGCCGTCGAAAAGAGCGACGCCAGCTTCGTGATCGTGCCCACGCCGTCGGACAGCACGGGCTTCTTCTCCAACCGCTTCGTGCTGCAAGCCATGGAATCGCTCGGCAAGGCGCTGCGCAACAAGAAGGACTATCACATGGTGGTCATCACCAGCACGGTGATGCCCGGCACGACGGGCAGCGAGATCAAGGCCGCACTCGAGGCCGCGTCGGGCCGCAAGGTCGGGGCCGATCTCGGCCTCTGCTACAATCCCGAGTTCATTGCGCTGGGCAGTGTCGTGCGCGACATGCTCTTCCCCGACTCGATCCTGATCGGCGAGAGCGACACCAAGGCCGGCGACCTGCTGCAGACCATCTACCTGCGGATGTGCGAGAACAAGCCGCCGGTGCAGCGCATGAATTTCATCAATGCCGAGCTCACCAAGATCTCGGTCAACACCTACGTCACGACCAAGATCTCCTACGCCAACATGCTGGCCGACATCTGCGACCGCTTGCCGGGCGCCGACGTCGATGCCGTCACCAAGGCGTTGGGCGCCGACACGCGCATCGGGCCGAAGTACCTCAAGGGCGCGATGGGCTATGGCGGCCCCTGCTTTCCGCGCGACAACGTCGCCTTCGCAGCGCTTGCCCGCAAGATCGGCGCGCGCGCCGACGTCGCCGAAGCGACCGACCGCATCAACAACTACCAGGTCGACCGGCTGACCGCGCTGGTCGGAAAGTTCGCCAAGGCCGGTACGCGCATCGCCATCCTCGGCCTGTCCTACAAGCCGCAGACGCCGGTGGTCGAGGAAAGCCACAGCGTGAAGCTCGCCGCCAAGCTCGCCGACGCGGGCTACGTCGTGGTCGTCCACGACCCGCTGGCGCAGGACACAGGCCTGGCGGTCCTGGGCGACAAGGTGGTGGGCGCCTCCTCGATCGAAGGTGCGGTACGCGGATGCGACCTGCTGATCGTCGCCACCGGCTGGCCCGAATACAAGGCGATCGATCCGGCCTGGTGCAAACGCAATGGCCAGCGCCTGACGGTGCTCGATCTGTGGCGCACGCTGCCGGCCGACAAGTTCGCCGCGGTGGCCGACGTGCTCTATCTCGGGTCCGGCCGGTAGGCCATGGCCAAGGCGAAGGTGCTCGCGTCGCGGTACACCTTCGCCGATCCATGGCTTCGCCTGCGCAGCGATAGCGTGCTGTTGCCAGGTGGTCGGCTGCTCTCCCCCTGCCATATCTTCGAGTACCCGGACTGGGTCGATGTGATCGCGCTCACGGCCGAGCTCGAGGTCGTGCTGGTCGATCAATATCGCCATGCCGTCGGGCAGATCCGTACCGAATTCCCCGCCGGCGTGGTCGACGACGGCGAAGAGCCGATGGCGGCCATCAAACGGGAGCTGCTCGAGGAAACCGGCTATGCCAGCGAACAGTGGTACCTGCTGGGCAGCGCTCCGGTGAATCCGGCTTTGCAGACCAATCGCATCCATTGCTTCCTGGCGCTCGAAGCGCACAAAGTCGCCGAGCAGGACCTCGATGAAGGCGAAGCCATCCGAACCCATGAGCTGCCGTTGTCCGAATTCATCGAACAGGTCGAAGTCGGAAGCCTCGAACTCCCCGCCTTGCAGCTGGCGAGCCTCTACCTGCTGCAGACCTGTCTTCGCAGGTTGCGTTTCTAGAGCGCGTGGCGGCCGCGGAAACGCAGGACCTTGCCCTTGAGCGATTCGTCCTCGCGCGGCAGGCCGGCCAGCACCTGGCTGCAGAACGGATTGATGTTCGCCCCGACATAGTCGGTGAAGGTCGTCCAGAACTTGTTGTAGATCACGTTGACACCGATGAAGCGGCGCGGCACCCGCCGCGCGGGCGGGCGCGTCTCGGCTTCGGCCGCCGCCGCCCGCTTAAACAGCTTTTCGACGACCCTCAGCCGTTTTTTGTCGAGCGGCGCCATGGCACGGCCCGCCCGCACCGGCTCGGTGGCGGTCTGGGTAGCCAGGCCGAACTCGAAGATGAACATATCGGCCTTGGGCAACTGCTCGGCGAACGGCGCTCTTTCAACGCCCTCGAGGTCGTCCGGCAGTCCCTCGCACTCCTCGGGAATGAGGATCGGCCCGCCAAAGCCCATGCCCTTCCAGGCCGCGGCAAAGCCGGTCACGAAGTCGGCGCGGGCGGCCACCATCATGATGGCGGTCGAGCGGGGAAAGGTGACCACCTGATCGCACACGAACGGCAGGGTGTGCGGCAGATCGTAGGTCAGGTCCTCGAACAACTGCCATTCGAGGCTGGTGCCGGTGAAGGGCGTGGTCGCCGGCTTGATGGCCTTGTCCAATCCCGCCGTGAAGCGCTGGTAGGCGGTATCGCGGTCGAGGTGCAATTCCTCGATTTCGACGTCCGGCCAGCCCCAGGTCTCGGCCTGCGCCGGCACGTAGGGCGACGCCACGTTCCAGATGAAGCGGTCCTGGTCGTTCATCCGCGTCGCGCGGCCCTTGTTGTTGGCGGCGGCGACGCGGGTATGGTCGCAATGATAGCCGAACACCTTGTCGATCAGCGTATCGACCCGG
>JABCYT010000717.1 GCA_013290035.1 Alphaproteobacteria bacterium | reverse complement strand
CCGGCATCGGGCTCAGCAAGACGGTCGAGGACATCACGCTCGAGGAATGGCGCCGGGTAC
This sequence comes from Alphaproteobacteria bacterium, assembly GCA_013290035.1. Taxonomy (GTDB): domain Bacteria; phylum Pseudomonadota; class Alphaproteobacteria; order Reyranellales; family Reyranellaceae; genus Reyranella. The sequence goes on along the minus strand of JABCYT010000717.1, from coordinate 2,782 downwards.
ACGCCATCGATCTCGACGGCGTGTTCCTGGGCTGCAAGCACGGCGTCGCCGAGATCAAGAAGCACACCTCGCGCCTGGGCGGCTCGGTGATCAACATCTCGTCGATCTCCGGCATCATCGCCGGCGCCAACATGGCGGCCTACAATTCCGCCAAGGCCGGCGTTCGGCTCTTGAGCAAGTCGGTGGCGCTGCATTGCGCCAAGTCGGGCTACAATATCCGTTGCAATTCGGTGCATCCCACCTTCATCGACACGCCGATCCTCGACAAGTACCGCGACCGCTTCGGCAACGACGTCATGCAGCAGAAGCTCGGCCGCCAGGTGCCGATTGGGCGCTTGGGCCGGCCGGAGGAAGTGGGCTGGGCGCTGGTGTTCCTGGCGTCCGACGAATCGAGTTTCATGACCGGCTCGGAAGTCGTCATCGACGGCGGTATCTCGGCTATGTGAGTTTAATTGGAGAAAACCATGCTGCTCTCTCTCGACAACCGCAAAATCTACTTCGACCTCGCCGGCCCGCAGGGCGCGCCGACGGTGTGCTTCACCCACTCGCTCAACTCCGACGGCGGCATGTGGGTCGAGCAGCTCGTGCCGCTGCTGGCCGCGGGGTATCGCGTGCTGCGGCTCGACATGCGCGGTCATGGCGGCAGCGCAGCCGTGGACGGCGACTACACGATGGACGCGCTGGCGGCCGACGTGAAAGGCGCGCTCGACGTGCTGGACATCAAGAAGGTGCATTACATCGGCCTGTCGATCGGCGGCATGATCGGCCAGGGCTTTGCGCTTGCCTGTCCTGACCGCCTGCTGTCGCTGACGCTCTGCGACACCCAACCGTCGACGCCGCCCGGCTCGGCTGCCTCGTGGGACGAGCGCAAGGATGTCGTGCGCAAATCGGGAGGTCTGAAAGCGCTGGCCGACAGCACCATGGAGCGCTGGTTCACCGACGAGTTCAAAAAAGTGAATCCCGTGCGCTGGCGCGAGATCCGCGACACGATCAGCGGCACCACGCCGGCGGGCTTCCTGGGCTGCGCCTCGGCGATCCAGAACTTCGACTACGAGAACAGGCTGCCCACCATCAAGGCGCCGACCCTGGTGATCTGCGGCGACGAGGATCCCGGCACGCCGCCCGACCGCAACCAGCTGATCGCCACGAAGGTTCCTGGCGGCCACTACGAAGGAATCGCCAAGGCGCGCCATCTGCCCAATGTCGAGCGGCCGGACCAGTTCAATCGCGTCATGATGTCGTGGCTGGCGGCCAACCGGTAGGATACTCCCATGGATTTCGCCTTCACCGAGGACCAGCTCGCCATCAAGGAGAGCGTGGCCAAGCTCTGTGCCCAGTTCGACGGCAAGTATTGGCTGAAGAAGGACAAGGAAGGCGGCTTTCCCGAGGATTTCTACAAGGCCATGGCCGATGCCGGCTGGCTGGGCATCGCCATGCCCGAGCAATATGGCGGCGCGGGCCTCGGCATCACCGAGGCGGCAATCCTGATGCAGGCCGTGGCCGAATCGGGCGCGGCGCTGCAGGGCGCGTCGGCGGTTCATCTCAACATCTTCGGGCCCAACCCCATCGTCGTGTTCGGCACAGAGGAGCAGAAGAAGCGCATCCTGCCTGACATCATCAAGGGCAAGGTCAAGGGCTGCTTCGCCGTCACCGAGCCCGATGCCGGGCTCAACACCACCGCGCTGGAAACCAAGGCCGAGCGCGACGGCAATGGCTACGTGGTGCATGGCAAGAAGACCTGGACCACGACGGCGCAGGTCGCCGACAAGATGTTGCTGATCGCCCGCACCACGCCCAAGGACAAGTGCAAGCGCTCGACCGACGGTCTGTCGCTTTTCTACACCGACTTCGACCGTTCCAAGATCGAGGTCCGCGAGATCGAGAAGATGGGCCGCAAGGCGATCGACACCAACCAGGTGTTCATCGACGGGCTGAAGGTGCCGCTCGAGGACAGGATCGGCGAGGAAGGCAAGGGCTTCCACTATCTGCTGCACGGGCTCAACCCCGAGCGCGTGTTGATCGCGGCCGAGGCGATCGGCATCGGCAAGGCCGCCCTCGCCCGCGCCACGCAATATGCCAAGGAGCGCATCGTCTTCGGCCGGCCGATCGGCAAGAACCAGGCGATCCAGCATCCGCTGGCCGAGAGCTGGATGCAGCTCGAGGCCGCCAATCTCCTGACCTTCAAGGCGGCTTGGCTCTACGACAATGGCAAGGAATGCGGCGCCGAGGCCAACTCGGCCAAGTATCTCGGCGCGCGCGTAGCCTACGAGGCGTGCGAGCGCGCCATCCTGACCCACGGCGGCTACGGCTACGCCAAGGAATTCCATGTCGAGCGCTTCCTGCGCGAGGTCCTGATCGCCCGCATCGCGCCGGTCAGCGAGCAGCTCATTCTCTGCTACGTGGCCGAGCGTGTCCTGGGCCTGCCCAAGAGCTACTAGGCCTGGGGGACGCGCGACCAACCGAGGCCAATTGAGGCAGGAAAGAGGCGGTCGACAACGGCAACCAGAATCCGCATGCAGGCGTTTTATCGCCACAAGTTCATCCAAATCACTGACGGAGGGGCTCGTGACCAGAAGCCAGTTGCATGCCGGGATGGCGATCGGTGCCACGGTCCTCATCGGCGCGGCCATCGCCTTCCTGCCGCCTGTGCCGCCCGCTTCGGCGCAAAGCCAGGCACAGCGCATTTGCCGCGAGGAGGGCGTGAAACCGGTGACAGAAACCTACGAGTACTGTCTCTCCCAGGCGACGCGCTCCCTGGAATGGGTGAGCCCGCGTTGGCGCG
>JABCYT010000716.1 GCA_013290035.1 Alphaproteobacteria bacterium | reverse complement strand
ATCGATCATATCGAGAGAGCGTTGCGGCTCGATCCACGCGATCCTAACGGCGGCACATTGTTGCCGAAGGGCATAGCCCATTTTTTCGCGCGGGACCTGGACCAGGCGCGGACCATGTTGTTGCTGTCATTACAACAGCACCCGGATTGGGTCCCGACGAACCGTTTTCTCGCGGCCTGTTACGCGCACCTGGGCGAATTGGAGGAGGCAAAAATGATGATCAAACGGCTGCGCGCCCTGACGCCGGCAGTGCTGCCGAGCGCGGATCATTGGCGCAATCCCGAGCAGCGCGAGTTCTACCTATCGGGCCTGCGCCTGGCGATGAGTGAGCAGGAGTGAGGCAGCCTGGTGCACTGGTGAGCGAGCAGCACTGCCTCGCAGCCATAGTCTCAGCCGAAGGCAATCCCTGTCATGATGCACCTACCACCAAGCCTTTGAAGGTAACGATGCCCTGGGGCGGAATTCACCCTGCCGGTGCCGAGGCGGCGATGGACGGCTGGGCCGGCCAGTCGATCGACCTCACGTGCACCAATCTCAGGATCTGAGTGCCGCCGCGGCGAGGCCGGCAACGGCGAGATCGAGACCGGCGGGCTCGCCGTCGGCCAGGCGCCAGGAAGCGGACAGGCCGGTGAAGGCCAACGTCCACAGGAGAAGCCGCCGCCGCTCGAGCGTGGCGGCACGGGCCACAGCATCGACCTGGCGGCCGAACCGCCCCGCCGCCAGCGTCGTCGCGGCGTCGGGATTGCGCAGGATGTTGACGAAATCGAAGGTGCGCTCGCCTAAAAGGCCCTTGGGATCGATGGCGACCCAGCCGCCGGCGCCCGCGTCCAGCACATTGCCGTGGTGGATGTCGCCGTGCAGCGGCACGACCTCGCGCGGCGCGGCCAGCAGGTCGCGTGCCGCCGCATCGGCCTGGGCCAGGAGTCCGCCATGGATGCCGGCGGCCGGCGACAACGCCTCGAACCAGCGCGACAGGGGCATGAGCTCGGGCGGCGGCCCGCGCCGCGGCGCATGCAGGCGCGCGGCGGTCGCGCACAGGATGCGGCTCGCCTCGTCGTCGGCGCCGGCGGCGACCATCGCCGCGAGACTGCGCGGGCCGGTGGCGCGCTCCAGCAGGAGCGCCGGCTCATCGTGCGCCAGGACTCGCGCCGCGCCGTCGCCGTCCCACCATGCCATCAGCCGGCCGCCGCGGCGCTCCTCTTCCTCGCGGGCGATTTTCAGCATGGCAGGCTGGCCGCGATGCCGGACCGGCAGCAGAAGACTCGACGGCGTCGCGATCGCCGCGCCGTCGGGGACGAGGTCCCAGCGGGCGAGCCAGGTCCCCTTGTCGTCGATCTCTGGCGTCAATCGCCGCCGTTGCCGCCCAGCACGACGACCGTCAGCTTCTCCGGCAGTTCCTCGCGCACGACCTCGAGGGTGGACTGCTCGGGCCACACGAAGTCGGCGTCGAGCGGCTGCATCAGGCCCTGGAAGCGCTCGACCTGGGCGCGGCCCCAGTAGTGCATGGGCAGCACCATCCTGGGCTGGATCTGCCGGATGACGTCGACCATCAGCGGCACGCCCATGGTGAAGGAACCGTCGATCGGCACCATCAGCACGTCGATGCGGCCCAGTTCGTCGAGATGCTCCTTGGTCAGCCGGTGATGCAGGTGGCCGAGATGGGCGATGCAGAGATCGCCGATGGCGAAGATGAAGATCGAGTTGCCGTTGATGCGCACCGCGTTAGAACCCCAGTCGCGGGCGTTGGTCGGCACATTCCACACCTTCATGTCCCTGAGCGTGACGTCGTGCTTGGCCTCGGTCTCGCCGGGCTTGCTGGGCCAGCCGCGCAGCACGTAGGTGATGCCCTCTTCGGGTTCGTCGGTGAAGTGCGTGGAGTGGGCGTTGTTCATGGTGACGATGTCGGGCTTGCGGCCGAAGCCGTTGATGCCGTTGTAGTCGGTGATCGCCCGCACGCCTTGCGGTGTGTCGATCTGGTAGCTGGCGTGGCCGACGAAGGTGATGGTGGCGCGATTGGGCGAGTTGCCGTTCGCCAGGCCGAGGCCGTCGAGCGAGGCCACCTGGACGCCCGGGATCGCGGCCACGTTCTGCGAGCAGCGCGCCAGCACCGGCCCCGCCAGCAGCGAAAAAGCGGCAGCGAGCAGGGCGGCGAAGGAAAGTCGAAGGGTCATCAAGACCTCCACACGCATGATGCGTTCGGCCTTCGATGCTTCGCAAGCATCATGCCGGCAACGGGCGACAGTGATTATCGATGATCCGATTTCGCCCGCGATCACCTGTAAGCGAGATCAAAGAACTTGCTCAATGGTATTCGGTGAGCCGTGAGAAGCATCGAACCGGAGCCTCACGCAGGCTGTGGCGTTGCCCCTCGTTCACGCTCTCGTTCTGCCGCGTAGGCAAGGCAAGCGAGGATGTCTTCCCGTTCCAGGTAGGGGAAATCGGCAAGGATTTCCTCGATGCTCATATCGGCGGCCAAATATTCCAGTACATCCGGCGCTGAAATGCGCATCCCGCGCACACACGGTTTTCCGCCGAGCTTGCCCGGTTCGATGGTAATGCGGGATCGCCAGTCGGACATGGTCTGAACTTAAGACGGAAAAGACATTTCAACACCTTCCATCCCAATGACCCTCCGTCATTGAAAGCGATGTTGATGGAAGTCCTGACAGCACTGCTAGCGGTTGGTGTAGGGGCCGATCCGGGAGATACCATAGATTGTGTTGTGGCGCTCGCTGCCCACAATCTGGCGGCCTCTACGGAGCGCAATAATTATAGGATCGGCAGAGAGATCCTATCGCCGCCTCGAGTGACTCTCGTTGACTCTCGGCCGTCAGCTGATTAGAACAAAAA
>JABCYT010000715.1 GCA_013290035.1 Alphaproteobacteria bacterium | reverse complement strand
GATTCCCAACCCCAACAGCCTCCTGATCGACGGCCAGTTCGTCACCGCGGTCATCCAGCAGCGGCGCGAAGAGCCGCGCCTGATCATCCCGCAGGCTGCCCTCCAGGTTGATCAGTCCGGCTACTATGCGCTTGTCGTCGACAGCGAGCACAAGGTCGAGCGGCGCCCGGTGAAGACCGGCCCCAACCGCGACGCCGATGTGGTCATCACGTCGGGCCTGAAAGAAGGCGAGAACGTGATCGTCGACGGCGTTCAGAAGGTGCGCCCCGGCCAACTGGTGCAGGAAACGGTGGGCGCAGCCCGCGGCGGGGAGCTGATGAGGAACCCATGATCTCCGACATCTTCATCGACCGACCGCGGCTCGCGTTCGTCGTCTCGATCGTCATCACGCTCGCCGGCATCCTGGCGATCCAAGCAATCCCCGTCGCGCAGTTCCCCGACATCGTGCCGCCGCAGGTCTCGGTCACCACGCTTTATCCGGGCGGCGACGCCGAGACTGTGGACCAGACGGTCGCGCAGCCGATCGAGGAGCAGGTCAACGGCGTCGACAACGCACTCTATTACCAGTCGTCCAGCGGCCAGGACGGAAGCTACAACCTCACGGTCACCTTCGCGCTCGGCACAGACCCGGACATCAACACCGTCAACGTGCAAAACCGCGCGCAGCTCGCAGTCCCGCTGCTGCCGAACGAGGTCCAGGCGCAAGGACTTGTGATTCGCAAGAAGCTGGCGGCTCTGCTGCAGATCATCACCATCTACTCACCCAAGGAGACGCACGACGCGCTGTATCTGAACAACTACGCCACGATCAACGTGATCGACCCGCTGGCACGCATTCGCGGCGTCGGCCAGGCGATCCTGTTCGGTCCATCCGACTATTCGCTGCGGCTGTGGTTGGACCCGGATCGACTGACCGCCTTCAATCTCACACCGAACGACGTTGTCGCGGCCGTGCAGAGCCAAAACATCCAGGCGGCCCTCGGACGCATCGGCTCGGCACCGACACCGCACCTGCAGCAGGTCCAGCTCACCATCAAGACTGAAGGTCGGTTGAGCCATCCGGAGGAGTTTGCAAACATCGTCGTGCGTTCCAATCCGGACGGCTCGGTGGTGCGGGTGAAGGATGTGGCGCGGATCGAACTCGGCGCCAAGACCCTGGAGCGCTATAGCCGTTTCGACGGCGCGCCGACCGCCGCGATTGGCATCTACCAGTCACCGGGGGCCAATGCGGTCGAGGTGGCGCGCCAGGTTCGCGAGGTCATGGAAGGGCTGAAGCAGCGCTTCCCCGACGACATCGCCTACACCGTGTTCTTCGACAACACCGTGTTCGTGACGGACACCGTCGCCGAGGTCGTCCGCACCCTCGTCATCGCCTTCGTGCTGGTGGCGATTGTCGTCTTCCTCTTCCTCGGCAAGCTCAGGACCACCCTGATCCCGCTGGTCGCGGTGCCGGTTTCGGTGATCGGCACCTTCGCGGTCATGCTGGTCATCGGCTATTCCGCCAACACAGTATCGTTGCTCGCCCTGGTGCTGGCGATCGGCATCGTCGTCGACGATGCGATCGTGGTCATCGAGAACGTCGAGCGAGTGATCGAGGAGGAGCCCGAGCTGACGGTCCAACAGGCGACGAAGAAGGCCATGTCGGAGATCACCGGTCCGATCATCGCGATCACCCTGGTGCTGCTGTCGGTATTTGTGCCGGTGGCGTTCATTCCCGGCATCAGCGGCCAGCTGTTCCGCCAGTTCGCGGTCGCCGTATCGACGTCGATGATCATTTCGGCGATCAACGCGCTGACCTTGAGTCCAGCCTTATGCTCCGTGCTGCTGCAGCGCGGCCATGGAACGCAGCGCGGGCCCATGCGCTATGTCCTGGGCGCCATCGACCACGTCCGCGACGGCTACGTGTCAATCGTCCGCCGCCTCGTCCGCGTGGCGCTTTTCGGGCTGGTCGCCGTGGCCGTCGTGGCGGTGGCTACGCTCGGCGTGTTCAAGGCGACCCCGCAGGGCTTTCTGCCCTCCGAGGATCAGGGCGCCTTCTTCGCCGCCATGCGACTGCCCGAGGGTGCCTCGCTCGACCGCACCGAGGAGGTGGTGGCCCAGGTCGAGAATGTCATCCGCCCGATTCCGGGCGTGCAGGACGTGCTCTCAGTCGTTGGCCTCAACTTCATCGATTATGTCGCCGCCTCCAATCAGGCCTTCTTCGTCATCGAGATGAAGCCGTTCGATCAGCGCACCACGGCGCAAAGCGTAGACGCGGTGCTGGCCCGGCTGCGTCCGCAGCTGGCGGCGATCCAGGGCGCCATCGTCTTCCCGTTCAACCTGCCGCCGATCTTCGGCCTCGGCAATACCGGCGGTTTCCAGTATGTGCTCGAAGCGCTGCAGGGCCAGAAACCCACAGAGGTGGCGGCCGTCATGCGCGGCCTAATCGTTGCCGCCAACCAGCAACCCGAGCTTGCAGGCGTGTTCAGCACCTTCGCCGCCGACACGCCCCAGGTCTATCTCGACATCGATCGCGACAAGGCCGAGGTGCTGGGCGTGAAGCTCAGCGACGTGTTCAACGCGCTGGAGTCCACGCTCGGCGGCTTCTACGTCAACAACTTCAACCTGTTCGGCCGCGTCTGGCAGGTCAACGTGCAGGCCGATACGCGCTTTCGCGACGCGATCGACGACATTTACCGCGTCTATGTGCGCAACGCCAAGGGCACCATGGTGCCGATCCGGGCGATCGCGCAGGCGCATCTCGTGCAAGGCGCGCAGGCCGTCATACGCTACAACGGCTTCCCGGGCGCGATCATCAATGGTGCCCCCAAGCCCGGCTACAGTTCCGGCCAGGCGCTCAATGCGATGGCGCGGA
>JABCYT010000714.1 GCA_013290035.1 Alphaproteobacteria bacterium | reverse complement strand
GCGTACTATCGAGTAGCAGCGGCGCTTCTTCGAAACCGTGCTGGCGCCGCTGTTCGACAAGCCCGCGGTGCGCTGGGCGACGGCCAACCGGCTGTCGCTCTACGGCCTCGGCATTCCGCCCGCGCAGTACGAGGCTTTGGCCGGCGGCCGCGACATGGGCACGGTCCTGCGTTCCCGGGTGGAGCGGCTGGCCTGCGGCTTCAGCCTCGATGACAACTACTTCACCTGGCAGGCGGTCGGCCGGCGCTACAGTCGTGACGGGCAGGGCCCGCTGCCGCCTTACCTGCGGCGCGAGCAGTTCGACGCCGTCCGTGCGCGGGTCGATCGCGTCGAAGTGCTGAACCGTTCCGTCACCGAATATCTCGCCGGCTGCCCCGACGCCTCGCGCGACCGCTACGTTCTGCTCGACGCCCAGGACTGGATGACCGACGCCCAGCTCACCGCGCTGTGGGCCGAGATCACGCGCACGGCGCGGCCCGGCGCCCGCGTGATCTTCCGCACCGCCGCCGAACCATCGCTGCTGCCCGGCCGCCTCGACCCAGCGCTGCTCGCGCGCTGGCGCTACGAAGCAGCATTGTCGCGCACCCTCACCGAACGCGACCGTTCGGCGATCTATGGCGGCTTCCATCTCTACATCCTCGAAGGCTGAGGTGGGCGACGCCGCCGGCGCGGCCCTCATGGACCGCCTCTATCGCCGGCAGCGGCATTTCTATGATTTGACGCGCAAGCACTACCTGCTGGGCCGTGATCGCCTGATCGAGGGTCTCGCGCCGCCGTCCGATAGCCGGGTGCTCGAAATCGGCTGTGGCACGGCGCGCAATCTGGTCGCTGCCGCCCGCGCCTGGCCGGAGGCTCAGTTCTTCGGCATCGACATCTCGGCCGAGATGCTGGACACGGCGCGCCGGGTCGTCGGGCGGGCGGGGCTCGCGGCCCGCATCGAACTCGCCCGCGGCGATGCCACCTCGTTCGATCCGGCATGGCTGTTCGGCGTGCCCTCCTTCTCGCGCATCTTCTTCTCCTACAGCCTGTCGATGATCCCCGAGTGGCGGGCGGCGCTCGCCCAGGCGCTGCTCTGGCTGCCGGCAGGCGGCGAGCTGCATATCGTCGATTTCGGCGGCCAGGAGCGGCTGCCGTCGTGGTTTCGCGCCGGCTTGCGGCAGTGGCTGGCGCGGTTCCACGTGAGCCCGCGTGACGAGCTCGCGGCCGAGTTGGCGGCGCTCGCCGGCCGCGCCGGTACGCTGCACCGCCTGGAGCGCCCGCATGGCGGCTACGCCCAATACGCCGTATTCCACCGGGGCTGCACAGGATAATGCCCGGCGCATGGCCCCTCTGCCCGTAAGGCATTTGGCAAGCCTATGAGGCGATGCTACCCCGGCAACACCGTCTGTGTCGGGAGTATCCCAAATGACCGAAGCCTTCATCTGCGACGCCGTCCGCACGCCCGTCGGCCGCTACAATGGCGGGCTTGCCGCGGTGCGAGTCGACGATCTCGCCGCCCATCCCATCAAGGCGCTGATGCAGCGCAATACCGGGGTCGATTGGGGCGGGGTCGACGATGTGATCTATGGCTGCGTCAACCAGGCGGGCGAGGACAACCGCAACGTGGCGCGCATGGCGGGCCTGCTGGCCGGCCTGCCGGTCGAGGTGGCGGGCGCCACGATCAATCGCCTGTGCGGTTCGGGCCTGGAGGCGGCCGGACATGCCGCGCGCGCCGTGAAGCTCGGCGAGGCCGACATGATGATCGCCGGCGGCGTCGAGGGCATGACCCGCTCGCCCTACGTCATGGGCAAGCCCGAGGGTCCGTTCGACCGTTCGATGAAGCTTGAGGATACGGTGTTGGGTTGGCGCTTCGTCAATCCGCGCATGAAGGCCGCCTACGGCGTCGACGCCATGGGCCAGACCGCCGAGAACGTCGCCGGCGAGCATCAGATCAGCCGCACCGACCAGGATGCCTTCGCCTATCGCAGCCAACGCCGCTGCAAGGCGGCCCAGGAGCGCGGCTTCTTCGACAAGGAAATCGTCAAGGTCTGCGTCAAGAAGGGCAAGACCGAAACCATCGTCGAGAAGGACGAGCATCCACGCGGCGACACTACGATGGAGATCCTCGCCAAGCTGCCGGCCGCGTTCCGCGACGGCGGCTCGGTGACGGCGGGCAACTCGTCGGGCATCAACGACGCCGCCTGCGCCATGATCATCGCCTCCGAGGCGGCGGCCAAGGCCAACGGCCTCGTCCCGCGCGCGCGCATCCTGGCCACCGTCTCGGCCGGCGTGCCGCCCCGGGTCATGGGCATCGGCCCGGTGCCCGCCACCCAGAAGCTTCTGGCCAAGCTCGGCATGACGGTGCGCGACTTCGACGTGATCGAGCTCAACGAGGCGTTCGCGGCCCAGGCGCTGGCCGTGCTGCGCCAGCTCGGCCTGTCGGACGACGCCGAGAACGTCAATCCCAATGGCGGCGCCATCGCGCTCGGCCATCCGCTGGGCGCCTCGGGCGGCCGGCTGATGATCACGGCGCTCAACCAGCTCGAGGCCACCGGCGGCCGGCGCGCCCTCTGCACCATGTGCATCGGCGTCGGCCAGGGCATCGCGCTGGCGCTGGAGCGGGTCTGAGCGCTACGCCGTCGCGTTGAGCTTGATGCCGGCCTGGCGCATCTCGGTCAGCATGCGCTTCTTGCTGCCGTCGAGGTCGATGGCGGCGGTGGCCTCCTGCACGACGGCAACGTCGAAGCCTGCCTGGCGGGCGTCGATCGCCGACCAGGCGACGCAGAAGTCGAGCGCCAGCCCGCAGAGCACCAGCCGGGTGAAGCCGCGCGCCTTCAGGTAGCCGTCGAGGCCGGTGCGCGTCATGCGGTCGTTCTCG
>JABCYT010000713.1 GCA_013290035.1 Alphaproteobacteria bacterium | reverse complement strand
GCTGGCGCAGGGACCGTCCGAGCCGCGCATCACCTGCGATCGCGGGCCCTTCGCCAGCAGGACCTTCGGCGGCACCGCCTGGGACATTTATGGCTGCAGCGATAATCGCTCGGTGGCGGTGGTGACGGCGCGCGGCAATCCCGCCCTGCCGTTCTACTTTCTGTTCACCGAACGCAACGGCCAGTACCGGCTGAGCGGCGAAGGCACGGGCCGCCCCGAATTCACGCGCAAGGCGTACGACGATCTCAGGCGGCTGACGCAGCAGGACATCCAGGCGCTGGCCAGGGAAACCCAGAAGACCGCGCCGCGACCCGGGCAGTGATTGCTCCGGCAGATGCTTCAGCCTGCCTGATGATTTGTTGCCGAGATATGCGTTGCCGCATCGTTCGCTTGGAATCGTCTTGCGGGTGTCCGCCTGCCGGTCTAAACCCGACCGCACTTTGGTGTCGGGCCTTCGCCATGCACTGCCCGGTCAAATTTCTCTAGCAATTGCAGAGACTTAACTCAATGCTCTCGCGCGTCATCGGGCTCTTTTCGGCAGACATGGGCATCGACCTTGGAACAGCCAACACGCTGGTCTATGTCAAGGGTCGCGGCATCGTCCTCAACGAACCGTCGGTCGTGGCGCTGACCACGCAAAGCGGCAAGCGCCAGGTCCTGGCCGTCGGCGAGGAAGCCAAGATGATGCTGGGCCGCACGCCGGGCAACATCCAGGCGATCCGCCCGCTGCGCGACGGCGTCATCGCCGACTTCGAAGTCGCCGAGGCGATGATCAAGCACTTCATCTCCAAGGTTCACAATCGCCGCAGCTTCGCCCATCCCCAGATCGTGGTCTGCGTGCCCTCCGGCTCGACCGCCGTCGAGCGCCGCGCCATCCAGGAATCGGCCGAAAGCGCCGGCGCGCGCAAGGTCTGGCTGATCGAGGAGCCGATGGCGGCGGCGATCGGCGCCGGCCTGCCGGTCACCGAGCCGACCGGCTCGATGGTGGTCGATATCGGCGGCGGCACGACCGAAGTGGCCATCCTGTCGCTGGGCGGCATCGTCTATCCGCGCTCGGTCCGGGTCGGCGGCGACAAGATGGACGAGGCCATCATCGGCTATATCCGGCGCAATCATAACCTGCTGGTCGGCGAAAGCTCGGCCGAGCGCATCAAGAAGACCATCGCCTCGGCCTGCCCGCCCGAGGACGGCGAGGGCCGCACCATGGAGATCAAGGGCCGCGACCTGATGAACGGGGTGCCGAAGGAGCTGGTCATCACCGAGCGGCAGATCTCCGAGAGCCTGCAGGAGCCGGTGAGTGCCATCATCGAGGCCGTCAAGGTGGCGCTGGAGAACACCGCGCCCGAGCTGGCCGCCGACATCGTCGACAAGGGCATCGTGCTGACCGGCGGCGGCGCGCTGCTGGCCAACATGGACACCGTGCTGCGCCAGGCTACCGGCCTGCCGGTCTCGGTGGCCGAGGATCCGCTGCTCTGCGTGGCGCTGGGCACCGGCCACGCGGTCGAAAACATCAACCGCCTGCGCGGCGTCCTGTCGTCGATGTACTGAGCCGTGCCATGCCTCCCCCGTCACACGGGGGAGGTGACCCGCAGGGCCGGAGGGGGAGAGCCTCAGTCGAACTGCCGGCCACTTTCAGATCTGAAATTCGAAGAGTCACCTGCGTGACCTTCCCCCTCTGCCCCCTTCGGGGGCACCTCCCCCGTAAGACGGGGGAGGCACTAAGGGGTGAGAAATCGGCGCAGCCCAAGATGTCCCCTCGCTGTCGCGTCCGCTTGGAGTAGAATGACCCCGACATGGCGATTCGGGACGATTTCGAGGTAGCCGCTGGCCAGGTGCGCGCAGCCGTGCAGCGCTTCGCGTTGGGCCTGCTCGTGCTCGCCGCGTTCGGCGCCATGCTGATCGGCAAGGCCGACACCGTCCTGGTCGAGAATGCTCGCGTGCTGGCGCTCGATCTGGCGAGCCCGGTGCTCGAGGCGATCGCCCGCCCGGTGGCCGCCGCCAACCGCGCCATTGCCGACCTCAAGGAATTCGCCTCGCTGCGCCAGGAGAACGCGCGGCTGCGCGAGGAGAATGCGCGCCTGCTCTCCTGGCAGACCGCGGCGCGCCGGCTCGAGAACGAGAACGAGGGCCTGCGCGGCCTGGCCAACTTCCGCGAGGGCCCGGAGGCTTCATTCATCACCGCGCGCATCGTCGGCGACAGCGTGAGCGCCTATGTGCGCGGCGCGCTGCTCAATGTCGGGCGCCGCGCCGGTGCCGCCCATGGCCAGGCGGTGGTCACCGGCGAGGGCCTGGCCGGGCGCATCGCCGAGGTCGGCGACAACAGCGCCCGCGTGCTGTTCGTCACCGACGTCAACTCGCGCCTGCCGGTGCTGATCGAGCGCACGCGCGAGCGCGCCATCCTCGCCGGCGACAATTCCCCGCAGCTTCGCCTCACCTTGCTGCAGAGCGTGGCGGGCGTGCAGCGTGGCGATCGCATCATCACCTCGGGCCACGGCGGCAGCTTCCCGGTCGGCATCCCGATCGGCGAGGTCGTCGAGACCGGCGAGGGCGGCGTGCGCGTGAAGCCGTTCGCGGATTTCTCGCGCCTCGAGTTCGTGCGCGTCGTCGATTACGGCGTGACCGGCCTGGTGGGCGGCTCTGCCGTGCCGGGAACGCCGGCGCCCGCCGGCGCCCAGGCGCCCGGGCAGAGGATCCGCTGACATGAGGGTCGATGGATCGCTCGCCATGCTCGACCGCTGGGGTCGCCTGGTTCTGCCCGGCGCGGTCCTGCTGTTCTTCGTGCTGCTGACCCTGGCGCCCTTGCGCGCGCCCTATCTGTCCGACGCCCTGCCGCTGCTGCCCATGCTGGTCGTCTTCCAGTT